>JAYUYE010001306.1:0-2292 GCA_043752985.1 Myxococcales bacterium | reverse complement strand
ACATGATCTCGCGCCAGCCGTTCCCCGGTCCGGGCCTCGCGGTCCGCTGCCTCGGTCCGCTGATCAAGCCGCGCCTCGAGGTGCTCCGCAACGCCGATGCGATCATCGAGGAAGAGATCCGCGCGGCCGGTCTCTACGAATCGATCTGGCAGTCGTTCGGTGTGCTGCTGCCGGTGCGGTCAGTCGGCGTCATGGGCGACGCCCGCACGTACGAGGAGACCCTCGCACTGCGCGCGGTCCACTCGCGCGACGGCATGACGGCTGACTGGGTCCAGCTGCCGTACGATCTGCTCGGCCGGATCTCGTCGCGGATCATCAACGAGGTCCGCGGCATCAATCGCGTCGTCTACGACATCACGAGCAAGCCGCCCGGCACCATCGAGTGGGAGTGATCGCCTGGCGCGAGCACACGAACTTCTGGGGGAAGCTATCGGCCGTCCACGAGCCATCGGGTTCGAGGAGTACGCATCCCGGCCACCCGATCCGCTTCGCAGCACCCTGGTAGCTCGACTGCGGTCGGCAGCGCGATCGTCGATGCCCTTTGCTCGCGGCGCAACCGTCAGCGCGCTATCGTTGTGATGGATGGGCCGCTCCTCTTTCGCGTTCGGCTTGCTCGCCGGGCTCTCGGCCCTCGCGCCGTCTGCGCACGCCGATGTCGACTGGGCCAAGGGTCTCGTCACCGCGCGCGGCATCGGCCTCGCTGATCGGCAGGCGCCGAACCCGGCCGTCGCACGCGGTCCGTCGCGTCGCAAGGCGGAGGAGGCCGCGAAGCTCGCGCTCGCCGCCGAGCTCCCGGCGCTGCCGCTCGCCGCCGGCGGCACGCTCGCCGCCAAGCTCACCGATCCCGCGATCAAGGCGCGGATCGATCGCGCCGTTGCATCTGCGATCTCGTTGACCGCGGACCCCGAGACCGATGGCTCGTGGCGCGTCACGATGGCCGTCCCGATCGAGGCGCTCCGCCAGGCGCTCACCGGCCCGCGCGTGCTCGCCGACGCCGGCGATGCGGTGACGCCGGTCGTGGTCGTCGAGGGCGTCACGGCCACGCCCGCGATCGGCATCACGGTCGCCGGTCTCGCCGCCGCCACGATCTGGGTGTCGACCGTGCCCGCGTGGGCGAAGGATGCGCCGCGCATCAAGGCGACCGCGACGAAGGCCGGCGCGATCGAGGCGAAGGCGCCGAAAGCCGGCGCGGCGACCCTGTTCGTGATCGTCACGACGAAGTGATTGGCTCGAGCCCTCCGGCGTCACTGATCGGGATCGAGCGCCGCTGATCCGCTCGGCACGGGCGGGTTGTGCTGACGCAGGAACGTCAGCGTGCCCCAGTACCCGCGCTGGCGCTCGATCCGGCTCGACACGACGTGGAAAAAGCCGCAGCCGCGAGAGCTCAGTGGACCACTCCACTCGAGGATCGCCGACCCAGGTCCGTAGAACTGTACGCGGCATCCCCGTGGCGGGACCCTCCTCCGCGATCAGACCACGCGCGCAGCCGGCGGAGCAGCGACGCGCGCGACCACCTCGGCCGATAGCCGGGTCACGCTTCTGTAGAGGTAGATCGTGATCGCGACGCCGATGATCGCGCTGATCAGCCCCGTGCGACCGACGTCGGGCCCGATGATCGCGCCGATCAGCACGGCGTTGGACGTCATCAGCACCATGCCGAGCACCAGGATGTGCTTGATCCAGCCAGCGCCGGTGGTCAGCGCGGTCTTGAGGAAGATGCCGGCCACGATGTACGCGGCGCCGAGGCCGATCCGCACGATCAGCGGGACGTAGATCGCCATCATCCAGTCCGTCGGGAGCGAGGCGATCGGGATGTCGCTCATCGCGCCGAGATCGCGCAGTGACATGAGGACGCTGATCGCACCTGCAATCAGGAAGTACGCTCGCAGTGACCCTTCGGTCTCCTTCATCGCCATCGCGAGGGCATATCACGGGAACAAGTCTTCACGGTCAGGCGTTTGCCGCGCCATGATCGGCGTGGGAGCCCGCGGTTTGCTAGGCTTGCCGCGTGCGCACCTCGTGGCTGGTCAGTGTCCTGCTCGCGGTGACGTCCGTCGCACGCGCCGAGGATATTGCCGCGTACGACACCGAGGGCGATGCCGAGCTCTCGGGCAGCGATCCGCGGGTCGCCGCACTCGACGAGGCGTTTGCGCGCGCGGTGACCCTGGCGATCGCTGACGTCGTTGCGCCGGACGTACGGAGCGCCAAGAAGGCGGACCTCGATCGCGAGCTCGTCGGTCGCGCCCGGCTGTGGGTTGCGAAGTTCACCGTGCTCAAGGACTCGACCGAAGG
>JAYUYE010001305.1:0-2293 GCA_043752985.1 Myxococcales bacterium | reverse complement strand
GGATCCCGACATGCGCGAGGCCGGTGATCGTGACAAGCATGGGTCAGCCAAGGAACGCGGAGAACAGCGGCGAGCGTCGCTTGCCGAGCAGGCCCTCGATCATCGTCTGGATCTGCGATCGGATCTGATCGGCGAGGCGATTGACGAGGAGCCGATCCTCGGCGGCCGCTGCGCCGTGTGCCTTACCGAGATCGATCGGCGCGCCGAACTGGACGTACCACTTGCTCGGCAGTGGCAAGAGGCCGGCGGGCCCGAGCCACGGAAACGTCGGTGTCACCGGGATCCAGGGGATGCCGATGTTCTTGGCGAACCACGTCACCTTGCCGAGCATCGGCGCGGCTTCCTCCGCTCCGACGACGGCGACCGGAATGATCGGCGAATTGGTGCGGAGCGCGAGCTTGACGAAGCCTCCACGACCGAAGCGCTGCAGCCGGTAGCGATCCTTCCACAGCTTGCCCATGCCCTTCTCACCCTCGGGGAACACGGCAACGAGCTCGTCCTTGAGCAGCAGGCGCTCGGCATTCTCGGGGTCGGCGCGGACGCCGCCGATGCGATTCATGATCGGGCCGAGGAAGGGCAGGTGGAACACCGTGTCCTCGACGAGCGGGCGGACATCGCGGCGCGATGGATGATCGCGTCGGACAGCGTGCATCACCATCGCGCTGTCGTAAGGCAGCGAGCCAGCGTGATTGGCGACGAGCAACGCGCGCCCGCGCGACGGAATGTTCTCGAGGCCAGTCGCCTGGACGCGGAACCACTTCGAGTAGAGGAACTCGAACAGCCACTCCCAGCGCGCCGTCGCTCGTGGGTCGCGGCCGAAATCGTCGACGACATCGGAGCGTCCCCACATCGCGAGCGCGCGCCACCGCCGCCACACCGCCTCGAGCGGGAGTCGGCGACGCAGATCGATCGGAAACACCGGGGTGCGCTGCTGCTCCATGCGGCGCGCGAGCTCGCGCAGCTCCGCCTCCTCGCGGTCGTGACCGGACGAGATGTGCGAGCCGCCCATCTCCTCCGGGATCGCGCTCTCCTCGCCGAGGTAGACGTCGTCACCGAGGAAGCCAAGGTCACGCTTCGGCCATGTGGTCGCATCCGGCACGCGCGGGTCGGCGTCGCCGTACAACTCTCCGCCGTCGCTGTTGTCGTCGTCGTCGTTCATGCCTGGGCTCGGGCCACGTCGGTGGCTCCATCTTCTGGTGCGACGCCGAGGAAGTCGAGGATCGTGCGCTTGATCGAGAGCCGCGGCGCGAACCCGAGCTCACGGCGCGCCTTGGCGCCGTCCGCGACGCAGAGGTAGAGCAGGAAGTCGAGGAACGACGGCGGCGAGCCGACGAGCTGGGTCGCCCACAGAAGCTTCGAGAGCTGACGCGCGATGATCTGCGGCATCGGCACCGGAACGCGGCCGAGCAGGGCGAGCACGGTCGTGTACGGCAGGACGCCCTTGCCGACGATGTTGAACGCTCCGGTCGCGCTCGAGTCGACCGCCTTCGCCAGCGCATACGCCGCGTCCTGCTCGTGGACGAACTGCATCAGCGGATCGTGGCCCATCATCACGGGGGCGACGGGGCGCGAGAAGAACCGCGTGTACATGTTCGATACCGTCGGGCCGATGATCGGTGCGAACCGCAGGATCGCGACCTCGACCTTGGGGTGCTCGCGCGCGAACCGCTGGACCTGGCGTTCGGCTCGCAACTTGTCGTTGACGAAGCGCGAGTCGCGGTGGCCGCGCAGCTCGGACTCCTCGGTGAGGAAGTTGGGGTTCTTCGGATGCGCGCCGTAGATCAGCGTCGTCGAGATCATCACGAGCCGGCGCGGCTCGACGCCGGCGCACGCGTTGAGCACGTGCATCGTGCCGACGTCCTCGAGCTCGTGCGCCCACTCGGCGGCATGCGTGGGGTGCGAGAGGAACGCACCGTGAACGAACGTGTCGACCTTGAAGCTTCCGAGCAGCGTGGCGAGCTCGCTGTCGACAGTGGGCTGGGTCAGGTCGATCTTGATGAACTCGACCTTGCCGCCGGGCGCGAGCGCGGGCGGGCGAATGTCGAGTGCGAGGACGCGCGTGCACCGCGGGTCTTCTTCGAGCCGGCGTAGGAGCTCGCCGCCCAGGAACGTGCACGCCCCGGTCACCGCGACGACGCGACCAGCGGTGGGGGCGGGGGACGGCATGGGTGGTCTTATAGCGCAAATGGACCGATCAGAGACATGTGCTACCTCCGTAGCCATGGAGCCCGTGATCGCGGTGTTGCCGTCGGAGGTGGTCGACCAGATCGCCGCGGGTGAGGTGATCGAGAGG
>JAYUYE010001304.1:0-2294 GCA_043752985.1 Myxococcales bacterium | reverse complement strand
GGTTGTCGATCGCCCACTGCCCGTAGAAGTCGTAGTTGACCTTGTCGGCGTCGATGAACACGGCGTCGAACGGGCCGCGGTCGACGAGCGTAGGCAGGATGTCCTTGCCTGCACCAACGATGACGGTCACCCGGTCGGCGAGCCCGGCCGCAACGAGGTTCGCGCGTGCGACCTCGGCGTGCTTCGGCTCGAACTCGATCGACCAGACATGGCCATCGCGCGGAACTGCGCGCGCCATGTGGACGGCCGAGTAGCCGATCAGCGTGCCGACCTCGACGACCTTCTTCGCGTTCGCGAGCTTCAGCAGGAGGTGCAGGAGGCGGCCGTCGCTCGGGCCGACCTGGATCGCGGGAATGCCCTCGGGCACTGCAAACGCCTGCGCGAGGCCAGCGTCGTGCGGAACGTGCGTGCGATTCACGTAGTCGAGTAGCTCGGGGTTCGTGTAGCGCGTGCCCGCCCGCGACGTGGTGTCGGCCATGCGGCAACTTTAGTCCGGAGCGTCATCGCCGTGGCGATAGGGGCCGACCTTCGCGAGCTCCGCGATCTCCGCCGCGACAGCGACCGCCTCGCGTTGCGTGTAGTCCTCGATCGCAGCGGCGAGTCCGGGGTGGCGGATCCAGTGCGCCGAGTACGTCGGCGAGGGTTCGAAGCCGCGCAAGAGCTTGTGCTCGCCCTGGGCGCCCGCCTCGAACAGCGGCAGCCCGCGCGCGATCGCGCGATCGATGCCCGCGTAGTACGCGGTCTCGAAGTGGAGCAGATCGATGTGAACATCGGTGCCCCAGTAGCGACCGTAGAGCGCCTTGTCGGTCTCGAGGAACAGCGCGCCGGCGACGCGCTTGCCAGCGACGGTGACCTCGATCATCTGCATCGCGTCGGGCATCTCCGTCGCGAGCGCGTGGAAGAACTGCGGGCGAAGATAGTCGCGGCCGCCGTGATTGTCGGTGGTCGCGCGGTAGAACCGATCGAGATCACCGAGCCGCGCGGGGTCCATGTCGCGGCCGGAGACCCAGGCGAGCGTCTCGATCGCACCCTGCGCCTTCGCGCGCTCCTTGCGGAGCTGCTTGCGCTTGCGCGAGGTCAGCTGGCCGAGGAAGTCGTCGAACGTGGCGTAGCCGCGGTTCTTCCAGTGGAACTGATAACTCGCGCGCGGGAAGAATCCGGCGCCGGCGAGCTGCGCCTGCTCCTCGGCCGTGCAAAACAGCCAGTGGATCGAGGAGCAGCCGGTGTCGTCGGCGATCGCGCGGACCCCGGCGATCAGTGCGGCGCGAACACCCGCCGCGGCGCCACCGAGCCCGGGAGCCAGCAAGATCCGCGGGCCGGTCGCCGGGGTAGCGGGCGCGGCGATCACGAGCTTGGGATAGTACTCGATGCCCGAGCGGCCGGCCGCGTTCGCCCAGCCCCAGTCAAAGATGTACTCGCCGTAGCTGTGAACCTTGATGAACGCCGCGACCGCTCCGACCAGAGCGCCGTCGGACTCGGCGAGCACGTAGACACCGGTCCACCCGGAGCGCTGCTTGTTGGCGCCGAAGCCCTTGGCAGTCGCCGGATCGATCGAGCCCGATTGCTCGAGGGCCCGCAGGAAGCCCGCCTTGAGGAACGGCGACGGGCCGTGATCGAGGGCGTCCCAGGCAGCCCGCGGCAGCTCGTCGACGGACCCGACGGCCCGCACGACGATGCTCGCCCCTGGGGCAATCGTGCTAGAAGAACGTGTCTCAGCCACGGAGCATGACCATGTCACTCGACCCCAGCATCAAGAAGAAGATCGACCAGCTCGTGCAGTCCGACTCGGTCGTGCTGTTCATGAAGGGTTCCCGCAGCTTTCCTCAGTGCGGGTTTTCGGCATCGGTCATCAACATCCTGAACACCTTGGTTCCCAAGTACGCCACCGTCAACATCCTCAGTGACGCGGAGATCCGCGGTGGGATGAAAGAGTACTCGGATTGGCCGACGTTCCCTCAGCTGTTCATCAAGGGTGAGTTCGTCGGGGGCGCCGATATCGTGCGCCAGATGCACGAGAACGGCGAGCTCGAGAAGAAGCTCGGCGACCTCGTCACCCCCGCGAAGGCCCCGGATGTCACCGTCACCGCACGCGCGGCGACCGAGCTATCGGCCGCGCTCAAGGACGGCGGCCCCGGCGACGTGATCCACCTGACGATCACCCCGGGCTGGGAGCACCAGCTCGACATCGGCCCCAAGGAAGCAGCTCACCTCACGGTCGAGACCGGCGGCATCACCGTGCAGCTCGATCGCGCCAGCGCGGGCCGTGCAGCCGGCGTGATCGTCGACTTCGTCGA
>JAYUYE010001303.1:0-5893 GCA_043752985.1 Myxococcales bacterium | reverse complement strand
CCGCGCTCGAGGCGATCTTCACGCGCGACGCGAAGTACCCCGACCTGCTCGAGATCTATCGCCGACGCACGGACATCGCGCAGGAGCCGGACGAGCGGCTCGACTTCCTGTTCCGCATCGCCTCGCTTCACGAGGAGATGCTCGAGAACCAGGACGAGGCGATCACGACGTACATCGAGATCCTCGGTCAGTCACCCGACGATCTGAAGGCGCTGCGTGCGCTCGACCGGCTCTACGTCGCGCGCGGTGCGTGGCGTGACCTCGGCGACAACATCAGCCGCCAGCTCACGCTGGTCGAAGGCCCCAACGATCAGGTCGGTCTGCTCGTCCGCCTCGCGCAGCTGCGCGAGACCCACCTCAATGAAGTGGGCGCCGCCGTCGAGACCTATCGTCAGGTCCTCGATCACGAGGAACAGAACCGTGACGCCGTCGCCGCGCTCGAGCGGTTGATCAGCAACACGGAGCACGAGCTCACGATCGCGAACATTCTCGAGCCGATCTACAAGGCGCGAGGCGAGTGGCAGAAGCAGATCGGGATCTACGAGATCATGGCGAAGCACGCCTTCGATCCCGCCCGCAAGCGCGAGCTGCTGCACAAGATCTCCGAGCTCCACGAGATCGGCGGAGACAACGCCGATGCCGCGTTCGCGACCTACGCGCGCGCGATGCGTGACGATCCACGCGACGAGGTCACTCACCAGCAGCTCGATCGGTTGTCGCGCGGCCTCACCAAGTGGGCCGACACGGCAGCGCTCTATGATCAGGTCGCAGGCGAGGCCCAGGAGGACGACCTCAAGGTCGCGCTCCTGTTCCGCCGCGCTCAGATCCAGGAGCACGAGCTCCGCGACGACAAGGCGGCGGTCGAGACCTACGAGCGGATCCTCAAGGCCGCTCCGGCGACGATCGAAGCTGCCACCGCGATCCAGACCATCCACGAGCGCACGGGTGACTACCCGAAGCTCGTCGATGTGATGAAGCGCAAGGCCGAGATCCTGACGACCGTCGACGACCGCAAGGCGCTGCTCTATCGCTCTGCGCAGATCGAGGAAGAGGTCCTCGGCAACGCGGACTCCGCGATCGCGACGTTCCAGCAGGTGCTGTCGATCGACGACGTCGACATGGTCGCGATGGATGCTCTCGAGCGTCTCTACGTCCGCCTCGCGCGGTGGGAGCCTCTCAAGGACGTCTACGCCAAGAAAGCCGACCTCGCGACCGACCCCGCCGACAAGAAGGCGATGCTCTACGTGCTCGCGCAGGTCTATGACCGCGAGCTCGGCGACGTTGGCAAAGCGATCGAAACCTACCTCGGGATCCTCGATCTCGATGCGGACGAGCTGCCTGCGATCCAGTCCCTCGACCGGCTGTTCGGTCAGGCGGAGCGCTGGTACGACCTGCTCGCGAACCTCGAGCGCCAGGTCGAGCTGTCGGAGACCGGCGGCGAGACCGTCGCGCTCAAGTACCGGATCGGCCACCTCTGGCAGATCCGCCTCGGCGATGTGGCTCGCGCGATCGAGAGCTACCGCGAGGCGCTCGACATGGATCCGTCGCACGCCGAGACGCTGCATGCGCTCGACGGGCTGGTGAAGGGCAAGACCGAGCCGGTCATGGCCGCTCGCGTGCTCGAGCCGATCTACGAGATCGGCGGCGAGTTCCCGAAGCTCGTCGAAGTCCTCGAGGTGATGGTCACGCACAACGACGATCCGCACGCGCGGGTCGAGCTGCTCCATCGGATCGCCACGCTGCACGAGCAGATGATTGGCAACGCGACCGCAGCGTTCGACGCCCACGCGCGCGCCCTGCGCGACGACTCGGGCAATGCGCTCACGCTCGGTCATATCGAGCGGCTCGCGGAGATCACGAGCTCGTTCGAGATGCTCGCGAAGCTCTATCAGGCCGAGGCTGAGAAGTCGCTCGACGTCCCGCGCCAGGTCGATCTGTACAGCCGCCTCGCGCGCGTTCACGAGCAGGAGCTCGCCGACGTTGCAAAGTCGATCGCGACCTACAAGAAGCTGCTCGAAGTCGAGTTCGACAACAAGCCGGCCGTGCTCGCGCTCGATCGGCTGTACACGGCGACGGCCGCCTGGCCGGAGCTCACCGAGATCCTCCGCAAGGAAATTCAGCTCGCGGACAACGATGCGGAGATCGCGACCCTGCAGTACCGGCTCGGCCAGGTGCTGCAGAACCAGCTCGGTGATCGCAAGGGAGCCGTCGAGGTCTATCGCGAGATCCTCAGCGCGCACCCGACGCACGAGCACACGCTCGCGTCCCTCGAGGAGATGTTCCACGCGGGCCACCTCCAGCTGGAGATTGGCGCCGTCCTCGAGCCGCTGTACGAGGCTGCGGGCGAATATCCAAAGCTGCACGGCATCCACGAGGTTCAGCTCACCAAGCTGACCGGCGCGGATCGCGCGGCGATGTACCAGCGCCTCGCCGAGCTGGCCGAGGGCCGGCTCTACGATCAGGCAAAGGCGTTCCACTGGTGGAGCGAAGCACTCGTCGAGGACCCGCGGTGGGATCGCGCGCTCGAGGAGAGCGAGCGGCTCGCCACCGAGAGCGGGTCGTGGGACGCCCAGGTCGCCGCGTATGCGCGCGCCCTCGAGCGGACCACCGACAAGGAAGTGAAGCGCGCGACGCTGCTGAGGATGGCGCGCGTTCACGAGTTCGAGCTGCGCGATGCAGCGAGCGCCGTCGAGACGCACCTCCGCGTGCTCGAGATCGAAGCGAAGGATGCCGACGCGCTGGCATCGCTCGACCGTCTGTACCTGACGGCCGGGATGTACGAGGACCTCGCCGAGATCCTGCGCCGCCGCATCGAGGTGGTTCAGGACACCGACGAGCAGCTCGAGCTGTACTTCCGTCGCGGCGCGATCTTCAGCGACGCGCTGGGCGATCTCGACTCGGCGCTCGTCTGTTACACGTCCGTCCTCGATCAGGAGAGCCGCAACCGGCGCGCCCTCGAGGCGATCGAGTCGATCCACTTCCGCCGCGAAGCGTGGCAGAAGCTGTTTGACACCTACGAGAAGCTGATCGACGTCGCCGAAGCCGACGCGGAGATGGCCGACATCTACGCCCGGATGGCTCGCATCTCGTCGGAAGCCCTGTCCAACGAGGACAAGGCGATCGAGCTGTGGCAGCGCGTCCTCGACATCCGTGGCGAGGAGCCGCAGGCCCTCCATGCTCTCGGTGAGCTGTGCACCCGCCGCGAGCGGTGGGAAGAGCTCGTCGAGATCCTCGAGCGCCAGGTCGCGGTCTCGCAGTCCGACCAGGACCAGATCCGGCTGTACAAGCAGCTCGGTAACATCTGGGAGCACAAGCTCTCGCGCGAGCGCAACGCCCTCGATGCGTGGCTCGCTGCCGACCGGATCGATGGCAACGACCTCGAGACGCTCCGCGCGCTCGCGGCGCTCTACCGCTCGACGCAGGCATGGGACGAGCTGTCCCAGACCCTGCGCCGGATCATCGACGTGGGTCAGCTCACCGGCGCGATCGCCGAGGGCGAGACCATCGAGCTGTACGCACAGCTCGGTCAGCTCGAGGGCGATGTCCTCGGCCGCGTCGACGAGGCTGTCACCGCGTGGCGCAACGTGATCGCGATCGACCCGTCGGACTTCCGCGCGCTCGCGGCCCTCGAGGGGCTGTTCACGCGCGAGGGTCGGTGGGAAGAGTCGATCGACGTGCTCGAGAAGCGCGCGCTCGTCCTCGACGACGAGGCACAGCGCCGCGAGACGATGCTGCAAGCAGCGTCGACGTGGGAAGAGAAGGTCGAGGACCTCACCCGTGCCGCGCTGGTCTACGAGCGCGTCCGCGCCTCTGACCCGTCGAACAAGACGGCATCGGATCGCCTCGAGGCGATCTATCAGCAGCAGTTCAAGTGGCCCGAGCTCGTCGAGATTTTGCTCGAGCGCTCGGAGCTCGTCCCGGTCGTCGAGGAGCAGATCCAGATCCTCAACCGGGTCGCCAAGATCTACGAGGCGGAGATCGGTGACCAGGAGTCGGCGTTCTACGTCCTCCAGGCCGCGTTCAAGCGCGACTACTCGCACGACCAGACCGCGAACGAGCTCGAGCGTCTCGCGTCAGCAACAAACCGCTGGCAAGAGCTGCTCGACGAGTACACGAACCGCGTCAACGAGCTCGAGCGTGAGGACCGCGGCAGCGCGGCGGACCTGTGGGTCAAGATTGGCCGCTGGTACGCAGAGCACCTGTCTCACCTCGAGTACGCGATCCACTCGGTGCAGCAGGCACTGCGGATCGATCCGAGCCACACCGGTGCGCTCGGCGGCATGGGCGAGCTACAGCGCAAGCGCGGCTCGTGGAGCGAGCTGATCGAGACGCTCCAGCGCCACGCGGCGGTCGAGCCGAACCCGGAGAAGAAGACCGATCTCTACATCCAGCTCGCCGACTTGCTCGAGCGGCAGATGCAGGACTTCGGGTCCTCGATCCACGCCTATCAGCAGGCCCTCAACTACAGCAAGTCATCGACGACCGCGCTCACCGCTCTTGATCGGCTGTACCGCCGCGTGGAGCAGTGGGAGCCGTTGATCGAAATCCTCAACCGGCGCGCAGACATCGACACCGACGAGCAGAACATCGTCAAGTTCCGGCTCGAGGTCGGTCAGATCTGGGACCTCCGTCTGTTCGACGCGGGGCAGGCGATCGGTGCCTACAACAAGGTGCTCCACGTCGACCCGACGAACCTCAACGCGCTGCGAGCGCTCGAGGGGCTGTACGAGAAGACGAACCAGTCCGAGAAGTACCTCGAGGTTCTCGAAGCACAGCTCGACTCGTCGCCGTCCGATGCGGAGCGCGTGCCGCTGTACGAGCGGATGGCCGCGGCCTGGGAGGAGCGGTTCGGCAAGCTCGACCGCGCCGCCGAGGCACTCGAGAAGATCGTCGCGATCGACAACCGCAACTACCCGGCGTACCGGGAGCTCGCGCGCCTGTATCAGCAGGCGGGCAGGTGGGAAGCGCTCGTCGAGACCTATCGCAACCACATCATGTCGACGTCGGACGTGCAGACGCGCGTCGACCTCTACGTGGCGATGGGACAGATCTACGACGGCAACCTCCAGGACATGGATCGCGCCGTCGAGGCGTACTCCGACGTCCTGTCGTTTGACGCCGACGAGCAGCGTGCCCTCGAGGCACTCGGCAAGCTCTACGAGAAGATGAGCGAGTGGGACCGCGCGATCGACGTGATGGCGCACCTGACGCAGCTCACGGGCGACACGCGCAAGCAGGTCGACCTCTACTACCGGATGGGCCGGATCCAGTACGCCCAGCTCCAGGATGCGGAATCGGCGGAGGCCAATCTCCTCCGTGCGCTCGCCATCGACCCGGCGCACGTGCCGACGATGGAAGCTCTGACGAAGCAGTACTCGGATCGCGGTGACTGGCTCAAGGCAGCCCAGATGATGGTGCGTGCGGAGAGCTACACGGCGGTCGCGATCGACAAGGTCCGGCTCCTGTTCGAGGCCGCGAACATTTACTCGTACAAGCTCAACCAGGATGACCAGGCGAAGGCTCTGTACGCGGCGGTGATCTCGCTCGATCCCGAGCACGTCGAAGCAGGTCGGCCGCTCGCCGAGCTCTACTTCAACGATCAGCAGTGGACCGAGCTGTCCCCGGTGATCGACATGCTGGCCCGCAAAGTTGGCCAGCTCCACGCGGATCCGAAGGAGCTCAACGAGCTCTACTACCGCGCAGCGAAGACGGCGGATGAGCTCGGCGATTTCCAGCGCGCGCTCGGCTACTACAAGGCCGCCTACGACATCGACTCGACCTATCTGCCAACACTGACCGGCCGCGCCGATCTGTTGTTCAAGATGGCCGACTACGACAACGCCGGGAAGATCTACCAGACGATCCTGGTCCAGCATCGCGACGGTCAGGACGA
>JAYUYE010001302.1:0-5893 GCA_043752985.1 Myxococcales bacterium | reverse complement strand
ACCAGCTGGTCGCAGCGCTGATCGCGACCGGCGTCGGTGTCGTCAGCGCGGCGGCGCCTCTTCGCTACGTCGATGACCAGCTGCTCGACGAGCTGCTGGCGGGCTAGGCCGACAGTGGCGCTCGCCTGGCAGTGGCTCGGGCGAGCGGACTATCGCGTCGTGCTCGCGCAGCAACTCGCGGCGCGCGAGCGCGTCTGGGCGGGCGATGACGGCGTGGTGTTGCTGTGCGAGCACCCGCCCGTGATCACGCTCGGGCGCTCCGCGGATCGCGCGAACATTCTCGCGTCGCCCGACGAGCTCATCACTGCGGGCGTGACGATCGAGCAGATCGAGCGCGGCGGCGATGTGACCTATCACGGACCCGGGCAGCTGATGATCTATCCCGTGGTCCGGATCCGTAGCGTCGTCGAATTCCTCGAGCGGGTTGCCGGCGCGATCGTCGACGCGTGCGCCGCGCTCGGCGGTGCGGGTGCCGCGTGGCAACGCGAACCGGCAGGCGTGTGGAAGAGCGGCGCGAAGCTCGCTGCGTGCGGAATCCACGTCGCGCGCGGTGTCAGCATTCACGGCTTCGCGCTCGACGTCGCCACGCCGCGCGAAGCGTGGGCGCGGATCCGTCCGTGTGGCCTCGCCACGCCGCAGGTGTCGCTCTCGACGCTGCGCGGCTCGCTGATCGACGTCGAGACCCTCGCTCCCGACGTCGGACATCGCGTGGTGACAGCGCTCGGTTCAGGTGGTTAACTGCGCTCCAGTATGGCCTCGTTGCGGATCATCGTTCTCCACAACACCGACTACGACGCGGAGCTCACGGGGCCCGGCATCGACGTCAGCTCGGTCGAGATCTCGGCGCGCGCGATCGCGGCTGCGCTGAAGAGCGCCGGGTTTCAGGTCGACCTCGTCGGGCTGCAGGGTGCCGAGGTGTTCGACGTGCTCGCGATGATGCGCGAAACGAAGCCTGACCTCGTGTTTAACCTGTGCGAGTCGATGGCGGGCGATCCGCGCAACGAACCGACGTTCGCGGGGTTGCTCGATCTGTTTGGCATCCCCTACACGGGCTCGGACCTTCCTGCGCTCGCGGCGTGTCTGCACAAGCGGCGGAGCAAGGACATCTTGATCGGGCGCGGCGTGCTGACCCCAGCGCATCGCTTCCTCGCAACGATCGAGGAGCTCGCGGATCCATCGATCGACACGCTCGACTATCCATGGTTCCTCAAGCTCGCCCACGAGGATGCGTCGGTCGGCATCACCGAGGAGAACCTCGTCCGTGATCCCGCGGCGCTGCGCAAGCGCGCGAGCGACATGATGCTCGAGTTCGAGCAGTCCGTGCTCGCCGAGCGCTACATCGACGGCCGCGAGATCAACGTCACGTTGATCGGCAACGACGACACGCTCGAGATGCTGCCGCTGCACGAGATCGATTTTGCCGCGATGCCTGCAGGTCGCCCGCGGATCGTGAGCTACGCGGCGAAGTGGGAAGAGACCCATGTCGACTACGCGGGCACCAAGCCGGTGCCGCTGCGCGACGCGAACCCCACCCTGATCGCACGCTGCGAGCTCGCGGCCCGCGGAGCGTGGGAGTCGCATGGCCTGCGCGACTACGCGCGCGTCGACCTGCGCGTCGACAAGGACGGCCAGCCCTGGGTGATCGACGTCAATCCGAACCCGGACATCTCTCCGGATGCCGGCGTTGCGCGGTCCGCTGCGGTCGCCGGCATGAGCTACGTCGAGATGATCAGCAAGCTCACCGATGTCGCGTGGCGCCGGATCCGCGCGCCACGCCGTCCTGCGAGCTGACGATGCCAGCGATCACTCGTCGTCGGCGCCGTCGTCTTCGCCGGCGAGCCGGCGCAGCTTCTTCTGCAGGCCGAACCGCGACAGCCCGAGCAGGCGTGCGGCGACGGTCTGGTTCCCCTTCGCGCGCGCCATTGCCGCGGTGATGTAGGCCTGCTCGGTCGCACCGAGCGCGGGCTTGAGGCGAAGGTCGTCGCCGAGCGCGGGCTTCGCGGGCTCGGGCCGAGCCGCAGCCTGCGCGATCGCCTCGGGTAGATCGCCGACATCGATCACGTCGCCGCCCATCGCGACGCCGCGGGCGAGCGCGTTCTCGAGCTCGCGGATGTTGCCGGGCCAGCGATGCTGCGCGAGAGCGCGAACCGCGGCGCGGGTGATCTTCGCCGGCGGCGCATTCGGCGTCAGCGCCGCGAGCATGTGCTCGACGAGAATCGGAATATCGCCTTCGCGATCGCGAAGTGCCGGCACCGGCACGGTGATCACCTCGAGGCGGAACCGCAGATCCTCACGGAACCGTCCTGCGGTGACGAGCGCGGCGAGCGGGTGCTGGGTCGCTGCGATGACGCGGACGTCGACCTTGCGGGTCGCAGTATCGCCGACCCGGCGGATCATCCCGTCCTGAAGGACGCGCAGGAGCTTCGCCTGCATCGCGGCGCTGGTGTCCGCGATCTCGTCGAGGAACAGGGTGCCGCCGTCGGCGACCTCGAACAGGCCGCGGCGGTCGCGCTCGGCTCCGGTGAACGCGCCACGAACGTGGCCGAACAGCTCGCTCTCGAGCAGCGGCTCCGGCACGGCGCTGCAGTTGATCGCGACGAACGCGGCGGCCTTGCGCGGACCGTGATCGTGGAGCGCGCGCGCGACCAGCTCCTTGCCGGTGCCGCTCTCGCCGACGATCACCACGGGCAGTGCTGTCGCGGCCGCGCGATCGATGATGTCGAGCATTCGCACCGTCGCCGCCGAGCGCCCGACGATCTTCTCGTAGCCGTGACGCAGTCGATCTCGATCTGGCAGCTCTGCCTTGACGCGCACCAGCTCGGCGTCGCGCTCCTCGAGCTCTGCCGAGAGCCGTCCGTTGAGCTCGTCGACAGCGCGGGTGGTCTTGCGTAGATCCTCGGTCAAGCGTGCGTTCTCGATCGCGATCGCCGCGATGTCCGCGAGCTCGCCGAGCACCGCCGCCGCATCGGCATCGAACGCGCCACCGCGCAGGCGATGGTCGACGTAGATGCAGCCCGTGATGGAGCCGCGCTGGCGAAGCGGGACCGCGAGTACCGAGCGGAGGCGAAGCGCGGCGACGGAGGCCGCCATCCCGAACCGCTCGTCGACGCCGGCATCCACGGTGAGCACGGGCTCGCCGGTCTGGGCCGCGCGCTCGGCGATCGAGCGGCTCACCGTCGGGCTGCCGTTCATTGCCTCGAGGTCACCCGTGGCGAAGTTGCGCGACACCACCGGCGCGAGCTCGCCGCCATCGCGCCGCAGCAAGAGGAAGCCGCGCTCGGCGGCAGTGAGCTCGATCGCGGTGTCGATCACATCGTCGAGGATGCGCTCGATGCTTGCCTCGGTATTGAGCCGGCGCGACAGCGTGAGCAATCGGCGCAGGTGCGGTGCATCGGCGCGGTCCCGCGCGCCGCGTCCACCGTGGCGGGAACCACCGTCGCGGCGCGTCGTGTCGCTCGCGCCGGGTAGCCGGCCGAGGTCCGGATCGTCGTCGAGCGCCGCACGAAATGCCGGCGCGGTGGCCGCGAGCATCGCGGCGTGGGTCGCACGCGCATGGTCCGCTTCGACGCCGGCGAGCGCGGATTCGCGGGCGCGCTGCGCAAGCGCCGCGGCAATCGCATGGCCGCGGAACGCGCGCTCGAGGCGGTCCGCTTCGCCCGCGCGGGTCGCTGCCTCCGCGCACGCAACGGCGAGCATCCGCACCCGATCCGCGCTCAGCGTGCCGTCGTCGAGTGCCAGGCGTCCGCGGGCGAGCGTCCAGCGGTCGCGGTCGTCGGCGCTCGCGCACATCGCCTCGATCGCGAGCGCGGCGTCACCGAACGCGGCACCTGGACCGGCCTCGGCAATCCGGCCACCGAGTGCAGTACCGGGATTTGCCTCGGTGAACCGGCCCCCGAGTGTTGCCGCCGTAGCTGCACCGCTCTTCGCTTCACCTGGTCCGCGGCTGATCCACGTGCCCGCGCTTGCGATCTGCCCGGCCTCGGCAAGGGCAACGTGCGCGCTGAGCTGCGCGTGCGCATCGCCGCGGTCGACACCGATCGCGAGCGCCTCGCGATAGCCGCGGATCGCACCGGCGGTGTCGCCGAGCCGCCGGCGGGCATCGCCGAGCACGAGCAGCGCGAACGCCCGCAGGTGCGGCGCGCCGTCCGCACGCGCAACGGCCGTCTCCGCGGCGACGCGCGCGTCGTCGAGCTGTCCGACCGCGAGCAGGGCATTGCCGCGGTTGAGCTCGGCGGCGCACAGCTCGGTGGAAGCGCCGAGCTCCGCGAACACGCGACCCGCGGCGGCGAGGCGGGGCAGGGCCTCGCTCGCGCGACCGCGCTCCGCCAGCACGGTGCCCAGGTTGAGCTCGGCGGTCGCCGCAGCATGCAGCTCGCCGACATCGACGAGCCGGCGTGCGGCCTCGCGATAGCGATCGCTCGCGAGTCCGAGCTGCCCGCGCTGCTGCGCCACCATGCCGTGCAGCGACAGCGCGCGGCCGACTGTCGCCGTGTCGTCGGCCGCCGCGGCGGCGACCTCGAGCGCAGAGAATGCGGCATCGGCCTCGTCGAGCGAACCGAGATAGAACGCGGCAAGGCCCGCGGCCTCGGCGCGCAGCCCGGCGAGCGGCGCACCATCGGTCGCGGCGACCGTGCGTGCCTCGACGTAGCGCGACCGGGTCACCAGCAGGCGCGCGTAGGTGCCCGCGACCTCGGGGTGCATCGGGTGCGCGGCATGGAGGCGCGCGAGCACCGCCTCGGCCGCATCGAGCTCGCCGCCGCGCTGCGCGGCACGCGCGATGACGAGCTGCGCCTCGACGGGATCCGCACCGGCTGTCTCCGCCGCACGCGCGAGCGCCGTGGCCTCGCGATACGCACCGCCCGCTGCCGACGCCCGTGCCGCGAGCAGGCCCGCCCGTACAGGTGCGGCGGTGATCGCCCGCCTGGCAATCGCGACCGCGCGGTCGAACCGACCGTGCGCGAGCAGCTGTTCGGCGACCTCGCACGCGAGCGTCGCGCGATCCGCATTCATCGATGCACGCTCGAGCAGCGGGGCCAGGAAGATCGGCGCCCGTGCCAGACGGTGCGTCGGTGGACCGCCACCCGCGGATGACGCGCTCGCCGAACCCGCGTGCTCCGACACGTGCTGCGGGACGTCGCGATCGATCGCCGCGAGTGCCGTCGCGGCCAGCTTTGCGATCGCTTCACCACCAATCACGGTCTCGGTTGCATCGAGCGTGGCGCGATCGAGCGCGACGTCATCGCCGAAGCGGCGCGCGAGGCCGGCGCGCTCGAGCTCGAGGATCTCCGCGAGGCCGACCTGCGTCTTGCCACCTTCGGCGCGCAGCGTCGCGAGCACGCGATCGATCCGGGCACGGCCGCCCCACGCCGCGAGTGCGCCGGCCACCCGGCGTGGACCCGCCGCGATCGCCTTGAGATGCTTCGCACGCAGGTCCGCGGCACCGGCACTCGTACGCGCGGACCAGTCGATCGCGAATGGATCGCGCTCCGCGCTGATCGAACGCACGAGCTCGATCGTGGTCAATGGATAGCCACCGCCCGCGACGAGCAACGCCTGCGCCCACGCTCGAGGAGGCTCGCGACCGAGCATCGCCGCGGCGAGCTCACCGACGGCGGTCGAGTCGAGGAGCGGCGCGGCGTGCAGCGCGATTCCTGGACGCGCCGCCACGGCTTCGTCAGCGACAACCACCACCGGACGGTCGCCCGGCGATCGCGTGAGCGCCGCGACCAGATCGGCGCCGCGTGAATCGTCGCCGATGTCGATCACGACGAGCTCGCTCGCACGGCGAGCCGCCTGCGCAACGCGCTCGATCCAGCCGCGGCCGCTGTGCGCCGACGGACTCACTCCGAGCGCTGCGGCAATCTCGTCGAGTACGCCGCTGATCAACGTCGAC
>JAYUYE010001301.1:0-13365 GCA_043752985.1 Myxococcales bacterium | reverse complement strand
CCGCGCCGATGAAGTCCTCGAACACGTTCTGCTTGTTCAGCAGCATGCCGGCGCGGTGCCAGTCCTCGCCGTACTCACCGCCGCCACGCAGGTTCGGGATCGCGTAGACGCCGCCGCGCTCGAGCCACACCGCGCGCGACGACGCAAAGCCCGGCGTCATGTTCACGTTGAAGCCGCCATAGCCGTAGAGGATCGTCGGGTTCTTGCCGGTCTTGAGGGTCCCTTTCTTCGAGATCACGAACATCGAGATCTTCGTGCCGTCCTTCGACGGATAGAACACCTGCTCGGTCACGAGCTGCGAGGTGTCGACCGGGAGCTTGACCCGCGCCCACTCGTCGACCTTGCCGGTCTTGATCGAGGTCTTGTAGATCACCGACGGCTCGGTGAACGACGTGAACCCGAAATAGCCGGTGTCCTCGTCGGGATTGCCGGTGATGCCGCCGGACGTGCCGAGCGGCGGCAGCTCGACCTTGCGCACGAGCTTGCCGTCGAGGCTGCGCAGCTCGATCTCGGTCGCGGCATTGCGCAGGTACGTCGCAGCGAGGTGCTCACCGACGATGTCGACGCCCTGCAACGTCGACTCGCTCTGCGGGATGATCTCTCTCCAGCTCGCGCGCTCTGGCTTCTTCGGATCGACCTTGAACACGCGGTAGCGCGGTGCACCGTCGTTCGTGGTCACGTAGAGCTTGTCGCGCCAGGCCTCGACACTAAACGTCGCGTCGACGCCCTTGACGAGCGTGGTCCACGCCGACCGTGGCTTGCGCGCGTCCTTGAAGAAGACGTCCGACGAGTTCCAGCCGTGCTGGATCGAGACGATCAACCAGTGGCCGTCGCGCGAGATGCCACCGCCGACGAACGTCTCCGCACTGCCGGTCGCCGGATAAACCAGCGCGTCGGTCGCCGGGTCGGTGCCGACCTTGTGGAATCGCACGTCGGCAAAGCCCGGGCGCTCCGCGATCGTCACCTTGTCGCTGATCGGCGGAACGAACGTGTAATAGAAGCCCTTGCCATCGGGCGTCCACGACGCGCCGGAGTACTTGGTCCCGGTGATCGTGTCGGGCAGATCCTTACCGGCGACGACGTCGAAGATCTTCGTCGTGGTCTCGTCGGAGTTGTTCTCCTTGACCGAGTACGCGACGAGCGCACCGTCATCGGTGGGCCACCAGCCGCCGAGCCCCTTGGTGCCATCGTCGCTCCACTTGTTCGGATCGAACAGCACGCGCTCGTCGCCCTTCTCCCCCTGCTTCCAGTAGACGATCGTCTTCTCCTTGTCCGCGTGCTTGCGCGTGTAGAAGTACCGACCCTTCTTGTGCGACGGCGCGCTGATCGCGTCGTAGTAGAACAGCTCGCGCAGCCGCGCTGCGATCGGCTCGCGACCGGGCAGCTTCGCGAGCTCGCCGCGCGTGTACTCGTCCTGCGCGGTCATCCAGGCCTGGACCTCGGGTGCCTTCTCGTCCTCGAGCCAGCGATACGGATCGGGGAGCGAGACGCCGTGAACGGTGTCGACGATCGCGTCGGTGCGGGTTGCTGGCCAGGAGTGTTTGGGCATGGCGGGCCCGCTAGGTGTAGCGACCTCGGGCGCCGGCGTCAGCTGGTGCGCCGGAAGATCCACGGGAATCGTGGCCGGCGCGGTTGCGCCGCATGCAGTGACGAGGAGGATCCACAGGATCGGTCGCATGGCGCGGATCTACCACGCAGCCTGCGTCCGCTTCGATCCGGATCAGCGGCGACAGCCCGCGACGCGCCGTTCATCGGTCGCGCCGAACATGCTGGTTTGCGCATCACCACGGAACCAGCGACCAGATCCGTTGCTCGCCCTCGGCGTCCTCGGCGTCCTCGGCGTGCTCGGTGAACACCCAATGATCGCCGAAGGTCAGACCCGGTGGAGTATGACCCCTGCCCCGGTGTTACAGGTTTCCGTACTGCGAGAGCTCGATCCGCCAGCGGCCGTCGACCTTCAGGAGCTCGATCCGCGCGCGGCCGGCCGGAGACACGACCTCGACCGTCGCGTGATCCCCACGCTCTTCGAGGACGGTGATGTCGGTAGGAGCTGCGATGCCGTCGGAGCTGCCGATCGAGAGGAGATCTTTGGCGGTGTAGCGGGTCGCCGCGCCGACGAGATCGGTCGCGCGTTTGGCCTCGACCTCGAGGCGTGACCGGGTCGACGGCGCGAGCAGCGTGAACACTGCATCGCGATCGCCGGTCTTTGCCGCGTGCAACATCTCGCGGACCGCGGCCTCGGGGCCTGGCTGGGTCACGCGGCAGCTGCGACCGGCGAACGATGCGGCGAGGGCCATCGCGGCAAGCGCACTCGTCACGGCAGCGACCGTCGAGCGCCGGGATGTCAGCGCAAGCCCCATCAGCTCGCAGCCTCGGGCTTGGCTTCCGGCGCAGGCGCAGAGGCCGCGGGCTTCGTTGGCTTTGGCCGATAGAGGCCGAGCTTCTTGTGCACCTCGCCGAGCGTCCGCTGCGCGAGCACCCGCGCCTTCGCAGCACCCTGAGCGAGGACCTCATCGACCTTGCCCGGATCGGCGAGCAGCGCAGCGCGGCGCTCGACGTAGCCCGCGAAGTGCGCGTTGAGGTTGTCGGCGAGCTTGCCCTTGCAGTCGACGCAGCCGATGCCCGCCGTGGTGCAGCCCTGATAGACCCACGCGAGATCTTCAGGCGATGAGATCGCCTTGTGCATCGTGCCGATCGTCGGACAGTCATCCGGGTTTCCCGGATCCTCGCGCTGCACGCGCTTCTCGTCGGTCACGCAGCGAGCGAGCAGCTTGCGCAGCGCCTTGTCGTTCCCGAACACCGTGAGGGGGATCTGGTTGCCGAGCGACTTGCTCATCTTCGCCTTGCCGTCGATGCCGAGCAGCTTGGGCAAGTTCGTCATCATCGCTTCGCACTCCGGAAACAGTTTCCCGAACCGATGGTTGAACGCGCGCGCCACATCGCGAGCAAGCTCGATGTGCTGCAGCTGGTCCTGGCCCACCGGTACGGCCTCCGCCTTGTAGAGGAGAATGTCCGCGGCCTGGAGCACGGGGTACGTGAACAGGCCGACGTTGATGTTCTCGGGCTGGTGCTCGCTCTTGTCCTTGTACTGGGTCATCCGCTCGAGGACGCCCATGCCAATCACGTTGTTGAACACCCACGCGAGCTCGGTGTGCTCGGGCACCATCGACTGCAGGAACAGGATGTGGCGGTCGGTGTCGATGCCGAGCGCGAGGAGGTCGACGACCATGTCAAACACCCGCTTCCCCATCTCCTTCGTCTCGTAAGACTGGGTGAGCGCGTGATAGTCGACGATGCAGAAGATGCAGCGGTACTGGTCTTGCAACGTCACCCAGTTGCGAACAGCCCCGAGGTAGTTGCCCAGATGGAGCTCCCCCGAAGGCTGGATGCCCGAGAAGACAGTTTTCATCGGACTTCTGTGTACTTGTGACCGTAGTACCCGTCAACTACACTGTGAATGCTCGGGCGGCTTTGCAGTCGAATACCTGAAGCCTTAGGAGGCACGCCACTATGCGAATCGCACGCACGAAAACCCTCGCTCAATGGATCGGCGGACTTGGCCTCGCCCTCGCGACGCAGGCCTGTGTGGTTCGCGAGACCCAACCTGTGAATCCCGGGTACGGGTATGGGAACGGCGGAGGATACGCGTCAGCGAGCGTCTCCGTCGGCCAACCGTCTCCCTACACCGTCTCCAGCATGCCGCCGGAGCCGCTGTACGAGCAGATGAGTGTGTCTCCTGGATACGGTCAGGTGTGGATTGACGGTTACTGGCACTGGAACGGCTACGAGTGGGTGTGGGTCGGCGGCCGCTGGGAACAGCAGCAGAGCGACAACTACGTCTATGTCCAGCCGTACTACGACTACTCCGGCAACTCGTACGCCTACACGCCCGGCTACTGGTCGACGCGTGATCGCGCACCGCGCGGCTGGAACGTTCGCGATCATCGCGACGGTCGCCCCTCGACGGTCATCCCGCCGGGTGGCGGCGTTCGTCCTCCGCCGACCGGTGGTGGAACGCGGTATCCCGATCGCGGTGGCTACGGTGGCTCTGGCGTCGTGCCTCCGCCCGTCGGTGGTGGTCGTCCGCCGGAGGGTGGCTTCACCGGCGTTCGCGATCCTGGCCCGCGCAATCCGCCGCCCGTCTCGCAGCCGCCGAGCGGTCCGACTCGGTTCCCCGAGCACGGCGACCACAACGGTGTTCGTGATCCCGGCCCGCGTGGTCAGGGCTATCAACCGCCGCCGCCGGCGAACCCCGGCAACGGTGGTGGAGCGACGTATCAGCCGCCGCCGTCGCGCGGCAACGGTGGTGGTGCGACGTATCAGCCGCCGCCGTCGCGCGGCAACGGTGGTGGTGCAACGTATCAACCGCCGCCGACGAACCCGGGTGGTGCGACGTATCAGCCGCCCCCGAACCGCGGCACCGTCGTCGGACCGCAGACTCCTGATCCGCGCCCGAATAAGAACGAGCGTCCGCGTCCGCCGGCGACCGGTGGCGCCGTCTATCAACCACCCGCGCCTTCGGCACCGTCCCGCGCGAACCCCCCGGCGCGCTCGGCTCCTCCGGCGGCACCCGCCGCACCGTCGCGGTCGGCTCCCGCCGCACCGCCGTCGCGTGGCTCGTCGGCAGCACCGCCGCCTGCCCGCGGTGGCCGCCGCTAGTCGCTAGCGCGGAATGCAGAAGAGGCGCCGATGTGGCGCCTCTTTTTCGTTTGGGATTCGCTCCGGTTACTCGACGCGAAGCGCGCGCTCGAACTCTTCGGGGTTCGACGACGCGTAGATCGCCGTCTCCATCGAGATCAGGCCGCTGTTCACGAGATCGATCAGGTGCTGATCAAACAGCTGCATCGAGTAGAGGTCGCGGCCTTTGCGGATCAGCTCGGGGATATCTGCGAGCCGTCCCGCGCGGACGCACTCGCGAATCGTGCGCGTGACGCGGAGAATCTCGACGGCGGGCAGCCGACGCCGGCCATCCTTGCTCGCGAGCAGGCGAAGCGAGACGATCGCCTGGAGGCAGTCACCGAGGCGGTCGCGAATCACGTCCTGCGCGTCGGTCTCGAACAGACCGATGATGCGCTGGATCGTTCCGACCGCGTCGGGCGTGTGAAGCGCGGATAGCACGAGGTGACCGGTCTCCGCTGCCTTGAGGCAGATCGAGGCGGTCTCGCGATCGCGAATCTCGCCGACCATGATCACGTCGGGATCCTGGCGCATCGCCGCGGTCATCGCGTCGCGGAAGCTCTCGGTGTCCGCGCCGACCTCGCGCTGGATGATCATGCACTTCTGCGGCTCGTGGATGAACTCGATCGGATCCTCGATCGTCACGATGTGCGCGTGGCGCGTCTCGTTGATGTAGCGCAGCATCGCTGCCATCGACGTGGTCTTGCCGTTGCCGGTCGCACCGGTGATCAGCACGAGCCCGCGGCGAGCGTCAGCGATCTCCGAGAGCACCGGCGGCAAGTTGAGCTGCTCGATCGACAGCACCTGGATCGGGATCAGACGCATCACGATGCCGACCGAGCCACGCTGCCGGAAGATCGACGCGCGGAATCGACCGCGCTGGGCGAGCGAGTACGAGACGTCGATCTCGACGAACCGCCGCGTGAAGTCGACCGTGATGTTGCGGTCCTCGAGGATCATCCGGGCGATTGCCTCGGTGTCCTGTGCGGTCAGCGGTGGAACCTTGATCGCACCGAGGAGCTCGCCGTGAAGGCGGTAGTGCGGCGGGTAGCCGACCTCGAAGTGAATATCCGAAACGCCTCGCTCGATCCCGAAAGCTAGGAGCTTGTGGAACGCGTTACGATCCATGCGGGCATCAGTTTAGACCTGGTCGGCCTGGTCCGCGCTCACCCTCGGGTGTGTTTTCACCAGGTTTGCGCAGACTCTCGAGCAAGGCTTCGCCGGTGGCCTCATCGTCGCTGAGGGGCTCCCATGGCGTGTGGGTCGCCTCCGGCGCGCCCACAGGCGGCTCCGAGCCGCGTGGTCGCGGACGTTCGGTCGGTGCGCCCGGGATCTGGAAGTCGCTCGTGATCTCGTCCTCGGGACGGCCGAACACGTTCTTGGGAATCGCGCTCTGCGAGCCGGCGCCGAACACCGGGGCGCGGCCAGGGGTGGGCTTGGCGATCGCGATCGGGAGATCCCGATCCTCCTCGTCCTCGTCGTCGTTATCCTGGCTGGTCGCGACCTTCTGGGTCGGGCGCGGGGTCGTGATGTTCACGCTGCGGAGCTCGGCGCGAACCTCGTCCTTGATCGAGACGAACGGCGGTGCGGGGCGCGCCATGTAATAGCCCTGGCCATAGCGCAGGCCGAGATCGCGCAGCGCGACGACGTCCTCGATCTCCTCGATGCCCTCCGCGATCATCACCGCGTCGATCGTGTCGGCGATGTGGCGCAGCGAGCGCAGCATCTCGCGCTTCACCGTCGACCGCGCGATGCCGCGAACGAGGACGTCGGAGATCTTGATGAAGTGCGGGCGCAGCGACATCACCGTCTCGAGGTTCGAGTGGCGCGTGCCGACGTCGTCGATCGCGAGACCAAAGCCCATCGCCGTGTAGGCGGCGAGCGCGCGCTTGAACGACGCGAAGTTCTCGATCGCCAGGCGCTCGGTGATCTCGAAGACGATGTTCGCAGGCGTCAGGCCGGCGGCCGACAGCCAGTTGCCGACCTCGACCTCGATGAACGCCGAGTCGTAGAACGACATCGGCAACAGGTTCACGAACAGGCGGTGGACGGGCTCGAGTGTCTTGGCGCTGCGCAGCGCACCGCGGAAGCAGGCGCGGTCGAGCTCGACGGTCAGGTCGACCTCGTCGGCAATCGCGAACAGCGTGGCCGGCGACTCGAGCGAGCTGCCGTACGGGCCGCGGGTCAGTGCCTCGTACGCGAAGATGTCACCGGTGCCGAGGTCGACGATCGGCTGATACACCGACGACAGCCCCTCGCCGAGGATGATGTCCTGCAGTGTCGAACGATCGCGGTGCGCCTTGCGCTCGCGCAGGTTGCGCGTGTTGTCCTGCGCCTCGGTCACGAGCCGCGCCGTGAGTCGCTCGGGCCGGATCAGCGAGTTGCCCAGCACGCGCGCGGAGCCGACCGTGATTCGCGGCTGTTCGCGGAGAACGTCCTTGACCATCGGCGCCAGCGATTCCTCGACGGTGCGCTCGACCGTGGCCGCGAGGGTCTCGAGGTCGGTCCGCACGCCAGGCGGGCGCGGGGCCAGGATCACCATGTAGCCATCGCCATCACCCGACCGGCAGACCAGGTCCGCGGGCTCGAGCGTGTTGCCACGCATGCCGTCGAGGACCGCAGCGGCGTGATCGTAGATCTCGCTGTGATGCTGGACGCCGAGGTCGAGCTCGACCTTGTGCAGGCGCGACAGATCGACGAGCAGACACGACAGTGCGCGGTCGCGATGGAGGATGTGCGTGACCTCGTGCATCCGCTCCTGGTAGGGGCGGAACTTGTCGATCTCGACGGGCTTGCCGAACGCACGCGACGCGCTCCGCGGCCCTTCGCCCGGCGTATCACCGGAGAAGAACTGGACGCGCCCCGGACCACCACGCTTCGCGCCACGCAGCGCGGACTCGGCGGCGGTCAACAGACCCTCGGGGTCCGCGGCGTCGTCGGGCAGACACGCGACGCCGATCGACATCGTGAGCACGCGCCCACCGGGCATCTCGGTCGCACCGACCGCATCCCGCAACCGCGCCGCCTTGATCAGCGCGCCGGTCTTGGCCGTCTCGGGGAGCAGCAGCACGAACTCCTCACCGGAGTAGCGGGCGACGACATCCGAGGTCCGCACGCGATCAGGCGAGTCCTCCTGCAGCACCACCGCGAGCTTGCGCAGGATGTCGTCACCGACCTGGTAGCCGAGGTCGTAGTTGACGCTCGCGAACCCGTCGATGTCGCAGATCAAGAGCGACATCGGCTGGCCGTAGCGCAGGGCGCGCGCGATCTCCTCGCGCAAGCGCTCCTGGAACGCGCGGTGCGTGTAGAGACCGGTCAACGCATCGCGCAGCGTGAGCGCGTCGAGCTGGTGTCCCATCTGCGCGAGCTGCTCGGTCGCGGCGGAGATCTCCCGGCCCCGAACCTCGAGCTGCGCCTCGAGGACGCGCTCGTGCTCGCGGAGCTGCGTGTTCGCGAGGCTCAGCTCACCGAGCAGGCGGTGGTTGTCGCGCTCGAGCTTGAACGTGTGGACGAGCTGGTCGACGACCTGCATCAGGTCCTGCAGCTTCCACGGCTTCGTGATCACGTAGTGGAGGTGCCCCGCGTTGATCGCGGTGATCAGATCCTCGGACTCCGGATATCCAGTGACAACGGCACGCCGACAGAGGGGGCGGATCTCGGCGACGCGCGCGAGCAGCTCCGGACCCGCGAGTCCAGGCATCCGGAGATCTGCGAGCACACATGCGACTTCCGGGTTGGCCTGCACCATCTCGAGTGCTTCGACGCCGGTGTTCGCGAGCAGGACCGTGCAGCGCTCGCGCAGAACACGTCCGAGAGCGTTGAGGTTCGTTCGATCGTCGTCGACGCAGATGACGATCGGCTGATCCGGGTCGGGAACTGCCAATGTGGCTCCAGTATCGACCGTCCCACCTTTTGTGTGAAGAGGATCGCGCACGTGCCACGGCTCGCAGGTCGCCCCCTATCGGCCTACATGCCGAGGAACGTAAACGGCGGGATATCGAAGACTCGCTCGATCAGCCACTTGATCGAGATCAGCGCGAGGGGGACAGCGGCCACGGGTAAAACGATGCGCCGGTATCGGTCCGCACCGCCGAGCCGGGCGAGGCCCCAGAACACCGGGAGGGCGACGGCGACGATCGTCAGCTGGCCGAGCTCGACCCCGACGTTGAACGACAACAGCGGGACGATCACGTGGTTCGGCGGCAACAGCTCCTCGAGCACGCTCGCGAACCCGAGGCCGTGAATCAACCCGAACGCGAACGTCAGCGCGAACCGCCAGCGCACGTCGGGTTTGATCACGTTCTCGACCGCGGTGTAGAGAATCGATGCAGCGATCACGCTCTCGACGAGGCGGATCGGTAGGTGAATCCAGCCGAGCGATGCGGCGATCAGCGACAGGCTGTGCGCGATCGTGAACGCCGTGACGATCGTGGCTGTCGAGCGCAATGCCGCGAGCGGTGTGCGAACGCGCCAGCTGCGATCCTCGCCGCGGACCAGCACGACGACCAGGAGCAGCGCGAGCACGAAGCATACGTGATCGGGGCCGCCGTAGATGTGGTCCATCCCGTAGCCGATCCAGTCGAGCACTGACGAAGTCGAACCCGCGCGGACGACGAGCTTCGGTGTCTGCGCGCGGACGATGATCGGATCGACCTGCACCCCCGGTGCGTGCACGGTGAGGATCGCTTCGTGGCGCTGGTCGGCGGCGAAGAACCGGCTGAAGTCGAGAGCGAGCTCATCGATCGGCTCGGGACACGTCACCGTCCAGGTCACGACGACGAAGTGATTATCGGCGTCGGGGCCCGCCCTGGGATCGCTGGTACCGCAGGGCGCACCCGACGGCAACGCAACGCTGAACCAGGTCGCGATGTACGCGCTGACACGGTCCGCGGATGCGAGGACCTCGGCGGTCGTCGGCCGCGAGTCTTCCGGCACGCCGAGTGGCCCGGTCGCATCGGACGGGGCGATCGTCAGCACGACGCTGACGCGCGTGCCGTCGACGGTCAGGTCCGTGTACTTGACG
This sequence comes from Myxococcales bacterium, assembly GCA_043752985.1. Lineage (GTDB taxonomy): Bacteria > Myxococcota_A > Polyangia > Haliangiales > Haliangiaceae > JABFXX01. The sequence continues at coordinate 3,665 of JAYUYE010001301.1, read as the reverse complement.
GAGCTCTGGTGCGCGGCAGCCGTGCCCGCGAGAGCAACGAGCAGCGAACCGACGACAAGGACCCGGGCCACGATCATGGTCTTAGCGCAGGCGCAGTCCGCAGAGCTAGACGCCGCAGGGCAAGGACGGCGAGGCGCGTCGATCTCATGCGGTTGCGAGATGGTCCGACCACTGCAAAGATGACAATGCACTCCGAGCTCGTCCGCACCGATTCGGATCTCGCGTACTGCCTCGCGCCTCAGTACTGACAGACGTAGGCGTACGAGCCGGCGCCAAGCGGCGGCGGCGCACACGGTCGATCGTCCCAGGTTCCGTCCGTATCACCCTCGATGATCATGCAGTCCTCGCCCTCGGGATTCGTGCTGCCGTTGTTCGGCTCGCCCGCGCGCCAGTTCGTGTAGCTGACGCCGACGGTGATCGGATCGAGTGGGTTGCGCAGCCAGGTCCAGCTGCCTTCGGTCGCGCTATCGGTGCCGCCGACGAACGCATCCGTCAGGCCAATCAGCGAGAGCACCGTGGTGTTGGTCGCTGCACTCTTGATCACCGCGAGCTTCGAGCCGAACGCGGTGCAGGCGGCCTCCGCCATCGCGTACGTCTCCGGTCCCGTGAAGTAAACGAAGCACGATCCGGTTGTCGGGTCGGTTGCGCGCGCGGTTCCGCCGGCGCACGCGCGGGCGTCGACGGGCGGAGGATCGACCGCTGCGTCGATCGAGCCCGTCGCATCGAGCGAGCGAACCGCGTCCGACGACGACGCGTCGGTCGGGGTGTCATCGAGCTTGGCTCCACAGCCAGCAAGCAAGATGATCGCGGCCGCGATCCGGACTCCCATCCTTACAGTGTGCCGAATTTCCGCTGATGAGTGCAGCGGATTGCGTGGCTTCACGGTGAGGCGTCCGCGGTGCCGCGGCGCGTCGTCGAACATTAGTGCTAGGTTTCGCCGACATGAGCCGTCAGCCCGTCCAACCGCTCGTCTTCGTCATGGCTGCGGGGCTGGGGACGCGGATGAAGAGCGACACGCCCAAGGTTCTCCACAAGATCGCCGGGCGACCGATGCTCCACTGGGTCGTCACCGCCGCACGCACCGCGGGCGCGAGCCGCGTCGTCGCGATCCTCGGTCACAAGCACGAGGTCGTGAAGGCCGCGCTCGACGCGAGCTTCGGCGCAGGTGAAGTCCAGGTCGCGTTGCAGCCCGAGCAGCGTGGAACGGGTCACGCCGTGCAGTGCGCGTTGCCCGCGGTCGAGAACGAGCCCGACGATCGGATCGTCGTGATCCTCACCGGCGATGCCCCGCTCCTCGCGAGCGCTCGGATCGCAGAGCTCACCGCTGCCTGTGCCGCCTCTCCTGCCGGGATGGCCCTGCTGTCGACGGTGCCGCCGCGGCCGATGCCGTACGGACGCCTCGTTCGCGATGCGAGCGGCAAGCTCGAGAAGATCGTCGAGCATCCCGATGCGACCGAAGAGCAGCGCAAGATCGCCGATACCAATGCCGGGTTCTACGCGATCAAGCTCGGGCACCTGCGCAAGGACCTCGCGACGCTGCGCGCGGACAACGCGAAGGGCGAGCTCTACCTGACCGATCTCGTGGCGCACGCGGCCGCTCGTGGTGGTGCCACTGCGATCGACGCACCGTTCACCGAGGTCGCCGGGATCAACGACCGCGTCGATCTCGCCGCGGTCGAGGTCGAGGCACGCCGGCGAATCAATGAGGGCTGGATGCGCGCAGGGGTGACGATGGTCGATCCCGCGAGCACGTACATCGACGCGGACGTTGGCCCGCTCGGCAAGGACGTGTGGATCGCGCCGAACGTCGCGCTGCGTGGCAAGACCTCGGTCGGCGATCACGTGAGGATCGACATCGGCACCGTGATCACGGACGTCGGGATCGCCGAGGCCGCGAACATCAAGCCGTACTCGGTGCTTACCGAGAGCACGATCGGCGCGCGTGCGCAGGTCGGCCCGTTCTCGCATTGCCGCCCCGGCTCGCGGCTCGACGAGGATGTTCACCTCGGCAACTTCGTCGAGACCAAGAAGACGCACATGATGGCGGGCGCCAAGGCGAACCACCTCGCGTATCTCGGCGATGCGTCCGTCGGTCAGAAGTCGAACATCGGCGCCGGCGTGATCACCTGCAACTACGACGGCGTCGGCAAGTACAAGACGACGATCGAGGCCGGCGCGTTCGTCGGCTCCGACAGCCAGCTCGTCGCCCCGGTGACGATCGGCCGCGACGCGTACGTCGGCTCCGGCACCACCGTGACAAAGGACGTGCCCCGCGGATCGCTCGCGATCACGCGCGTCAAGCAAGTCAACGTCGAAGGCTGGGCGGATCGCTTTCGCGAGGTCCAGGCCAAGCGCAAGCAGAAGCCAGACGGCGAATAAGCGGTACGCTGGCGCCGTGAATCGGCTCGCCCTCGCCGTCCTGCTCGTCGCGAGCTGCAAGTCGAAGGAGGAGCGCGAAAAGGCGGCGCCGACTGCGCCGGTGGTGATCGCCGGCGACGCCGGTCCGGCCGATGCCGCCGCGAAGGGGTACTGGCGCGAGCTCGACGAGCTACCGCGCGCCGAACCGCTGCGAACCATCACCCTGCCCACGCGACCAGATGTTCCGCAGTTCGACGTCGGCGGGCCCGCTGTCGACAAGGACCTCGCGGTCGTCGCGTCGTCGCAGTTTGGTTTCATCGCGGTGGACTGGCGACGCGGCACTGTCGTGTGGACCAAGCCGGCAGGCGGTCGTGTCGCGCCGCCGATCGTGCGCGGTGGCAGCTTCCTCCTGATCGGAGCATGCGCGACGCCGCCGGTGATCCCGGACGATCACGCGCTCCTCGGTTGCATGCGCAGCGTGACGGCGAGCGGCGCCGACGAGCAGTACGTCGCCGTGCACGGCAAGGCCAAGCTCGTCGAGGAGTTTGCCGGCTCGGCAGGAGCGCAGCACGTCTATCCGAGTCAGCTCGACGGTGGTCGTAGCGTGCGGTGGCGGCGCGGTGATGCAGCGGTCGCGATCGATGTGATGACGGGCGTCGCAACGCCGGCCGCCGCGGAGCCGCCGCCGATCGGCGTCACCTACAAGAATCGCCACTGGGACGTCTCCCAGGTCGAGGGCAAGCTCGTCGCACGCGAGAAGGGGAAGGTCGCGTGGGGTACCGAGAATCCCTACACCGCGCTGATCGGATCCGTGTGGTTGCCAGGCCAATCGCCGATGATCCGCGTCGCAAACGTCAGCGCGCACTCCGGGGTCACCGAGGTTCGCCTGCTCGATATCGATGCGACCGGGTCGATGAACGGCCAGGCCGCGTGGACGCCGGTGCCCGGGATCAGCCTCCTCGGTCAGGCGATCTCACCGGTCGGTGATGTCGCGCTCGCGATCCGCATGGACAGGTCGATCAAGCGCGACTTCATCGCGGCGTACGCGGCGAACGCGCTGCTCATCTATGTCTACCCGCTGCCCGAGATCCTGCGCGCGGATCCGGTCGGCGTCGCGATCGCGCTCGATGACGAGCAGGTGCCCGAGGCGGTCGTCGTGTTCCACGACGGCGATACGGTCACGGTTCTGCCGCCACTGTCGTCGCCTCCTACGGCTCCGGGTGCGGCTCGCGGACCGTCGCAAAACCCCACACCGTAAGTCCCTGCGATCACACAACAGGCACCTGGTACGGCGGCTGCTCAAGGAA
>JAYUYE010001300.1:0-2297 GCA_043752985.1 Myxococcales bacterium | reverse complement strand
ACGAACGGCCAGGGCACGAACGGCCACGGCGCGAACGGCAACGGCCACGCCGCCGCCGCCCCCGTCGCGATAGCCGCGCCGCCTGCCCCAGCCGCGGTGGTCACCCGCTCGAGCCTGCCGTCGACCTCGCGCCCCGGCAACATCACGATGTCGCCGATCACGGCGCAGGCGGTTCCCTCCGTGTGGCCGCTGGTCAACGCGTACCGCAGCCGTGGTCATTTTCTCGCGAACCTCGATCCCCTCGGCCTGCTCGAGACTGCACAGATCAGCGAGCTCGAACCGGAGACCTGGGGCTTCACGTCGCGCGACCTCGATCGCGTGATCGAGCCGACAGGAATCCATGGGCTACCGCGGGCCAGCGTTCGCGAGATCCTCGCGCACCTGCGCAAGATCTACGCGGACACGGTCGGCCTCGAGTACATGCACATCTCGTCACCGGCGCGCCGGTCGTGGCTCGCCGAGCGGATGGAGACGCAGCTCGAGCGCGAGCCGTCGCCCGAGGAGCGCACGCGGATTCTTCAGCTGCTGATCAATGCCGAGCAGTTCGAGCGGTTCTGTCATACGAAATATCCCGGCACGAAGCGGTTCAGCCTCGAGGGCTCGGAGAGCGTGATCCCGATGCTCGACCTCGTGTTGACGCAAGGCGCTCGGTTCGGCGCGATCGAGGCCGTGCTCGGTATGGCGCATCGCGGCCGGTTGACGACGATCGAGTCGATCCTCCGCAGGCCGGCGCGCGAGCTGTTCGGCCACTTCGAGGACGTCGAGCCCGAGAAGGCGATGGGCGGCGGCGACGTCAAGTACCACCTCGGGTTCTCGACGGACCGCAACGATCCGAACGGGCATTCGATGCATGTGTCGCTCGCTTTCAACCCGAGCCACCTCGAGGCGGTCGACCCCGTCGTCGTCGGGCGCGTGCGGGCCAAGCAGATCCGGCACAACGACTACGAGCACCGTCGCGTGATGGGTGTGCTCGTTCACGGCGACGCGGCCTTCGCGGGGCAGGGGCTCGTTGCCGAGACGCTCCAGCTCTCCAGCCTGCCGGGGTATCGCACCGGCGGCACCGTTCATTTGATCGTCAACAACCAGGTCGGGTTCACCGCGTCTCCGGCCGAGCAGCGCTCGACGCCGTACTGCACCGACATCGCGAAGATGCTCGAATGCCCGATCTGGCACGTCAACGGCGAGGACCTCGACGCGCTCGCCCGCGTCATCGAGATCGCGTGCGAGTACCGAGTGCAGTTCGCGTCCGACGTCGTGATCGACATGTACTGCTATCGCAAGTACGGCCACAACGAGAACGACGAGCCGAGCTTCACGCAGCCGCTCATGTACGACCGGATCAAGCAGAAGGTCTCGCCGGTCGAGCTCTACGGCAAGCGCCTCGTCGAGCAAGGCGTCGTGACCGCGGAGGACGTGGTCGCGATGACGCAGCAGCGGGTCGCGGAGCTCGAGACCGAGCTCGAGGCAGCGAAGGCTGCGAAGCAACGTCCCGATGCGCCGTCGATGACGGCGATGTGGAAGGGCTATCGCGGCGGGCAGACCGAGCAGCCGGTCGATGCGGACACCAAGGTGCCGCGCGCGCTCCTCGAGCACATCGCCTCGTCGATGACGGAAAAACCCGACGGCTTCACGCCGCATCCCAAGATCGAGCGCCTGTTCGCGCAGCGCGCCGAGATGGGCCGTGGCGAGCGAGCGCTCGACTGGGGCATGGCGGAGCTGCTCGCATACGGCTCGCTGCTGTACCAGGGGATCAACGTCCGGCTCAGTGGCCAGGACTGCTCGCGCGGAACGTTCAGCCATCGCCATGCGATCGTCACCGACATCAAGACCGGTCGTGAGCACCTCGTGCTTGGTGGGCTGCAGCCGGATCAAGGGCAATGCCGGATCTATGACTCGCCACTCTCCGAGGCCGGCGTCCTCGGGTTCGAGTTCGGCTACTCGCTCGACTACCCCGATGCGCTCGTGATGTGGGAAGCGCAGTTCGGGGACTTCGTGAACGGCGCGCAGGTGATCATCGACCAGTTCATCACGTCGTCCGAAGACAAGTGGAAGCGCCTGTCGGGGCTCGTGCTGCTCCTGCCGCACGGCTACGAAGGGCAAGGCCCCGAGCACTCGAGTGCGCGGCTCGAGCGGTTCCTCGAGGCGTGCGGCGAGCAGAACATCCAGGTCTGTCAGCCCACGACGCCCGCGCAGATGTTTCACCTCCTCCGCGAGCAGGTGCTGCGGAACATGCGCAAGCCGCTGATCATCATGACGCCCAAGAGCTTGCTGCGGCTTCCGGCGGCAACGTCCCCACT
>JAYUYE010001299.1:0-2299 GCA_043752985.1 Myxococcales bacterium | reverse complement strand
CTCCGGGGAACCAGGGCGTGGCTGCATCGGTGGCGCCGGCGGGAGCTGCGTACCTGATGTTCATCGACGGGCCACGCGCGGGCCAGCGCCTCCTCCTGCGCACGGGCTTCATGATCGGCAAGGCGCCGACCTGTGACCTCGTGATCGAGGACGGCTACACGTCGACCCATCACGCACAGATCGCAATCGACGCCACGGGCAAGTGGCAGCTCTACGACATGGGCTCGACCAACGGAACCTTTGTCAATGGAGTCCGCGTCACCCAGGCCCCCCTCGACCACGGCATCAGCATCAAGATCGGCTCGACGGAGCTGCGGTTCTTGGCACAATAAGGAGCCCCGCCGATGAACAAGTATCGTCCCAGCGGCAACCTCATCATCGCGAACCGAACCTTCAAGGTCGACGCGCCGATCGTGAACTGGACGGAGCCGCCGTTCTGGAACGCGAAGTCCCCGTACTGCATCTCGACCGAGACCGAGATCCATCCGCCCTGCCCGCCCGGCGGCGCGGGGCAATTCCCGTACGACGGACCGAAGATCCTCCAGCGCTATTCGGTGCGGCCTGCGCTGCGCCGCTACGGCGACAATCCGCCGATCGAAGCGGTCAAGGCGGTGATCCGCCAGTTCGTGGTGCACCACGATGGCTGTCACTCGTCGGATATGTGCTTCAACGTGCTGCACAACGAGCGCGGCCTGTCGTGCCACTTCCTGATCGACAACGATGGAACGATCTTCCAGACGATCGATCTAGCGCTCGCCGCGTGGCACGCCGCCGAGTGGAACTTCGGATCGATCGGCGTCGAGCTGTGCAACTACGGTGACGCGAACGCGCGGCCGAACTTCTACTCGGGCGGCAAGCACGGTCCGATTCGCAACACGAAGGCGATCAAGATCAACGGCCACAAGATCCTCGCGTTCGAGTACACCGACGAGCAGTACAAGGCGTTCGCGAAGCTCGCGCTTGCGCTGCAGAAGCACCTGCCGAACATCCCGCTCGAGTTCCCGCAGTCGAGCCCGGGCGTGCAGAGCTGGGACACGCTGCCGCGCCAGGCGTCGTTCGGTTTCGCCGGGTACATCACGCACTACCACCTGACGAACCAGAAATGGGATCCGGGTCCGTTCGACTTCAAGGAGAAGCTCGGCAAGCTACGCGGTCAGTTCTGCCTGCCGATCTACGCGAAGGTTCCGAAGGAGCCCGAGGTGCCGCCTCCGGTTCCCGAGCAGGCAGAGGACCTCAAGATCGCAACGGACGATCTACACAAGGCGAACGAGCAGATGGCCGACGGCGGGTTCTTCCCCGTCGGACCGTGGGGCGAGTATCGGCTGTGGCACGGCGGCATTCACCTCACCGGCCAGAAGAATGGCGGCGTGTTCGCACCGTTCCCGGGCCGGCTCGTCGCGGCGCGCATGGGCGCGAGCTCGTCGGTCGGCTCGACGAACTTCGTGCTGCTCCGGCACGAGATGTCGCTCGGCCAGTCCAAGGTCCAGTTCTACTCGCTGTACATGCACCTCGCCGACGAGCTCGGCTCCCCCAAGCCGGCCGACTGGCTCGGCAAGAGCGAGCTGTGGAAGAAGGACGGCAAGAAGGGTGCGGTGGTCCTGCTCGACGATCCGATCGAGGCCGGCGCGATCATCGGCCACATCGGTAGCGCCGGTCCGGCGGATCTCGCGAGGTCGCAAGTCCACGTCGAGTTCTTCTCGAACAGCGAGCTGTTCGCGGACGTCGCCGGGTCGCCGTGGGAGGTGATCGACGGCACTGCCGGCGGCCGGTTCTGCGATGCACCTCGGATCAACGATCTGATCGACTCGAACAAGGACGGCAAGCTGTCGCGTCCCGAGCTCAAGGCGTTCTACGAGTCCGGCGGTGGTCAGCAGACGCGAAACTTCGTGACGTTCCACGTCTCGGAGTGGAACTCCGAGCCGAGCTGGAGCGAGTCCCTCCGCGCGACGACTGACTTCAGGGACATGAAGCCCGCCGACATCGATGCGCTGGTCGCCGAGCAGATCACGCCAGGCCTGTGGTGGGACCAGCGCGTCGCACAGCACGCGCGGCTGCCGCTCGACGGCGTCGTCTACCACTACAACCCGATCAGCTTCGTCGGCTGGTTTAACCTGCAGCTGCTCGAGGCGGCTGCGCTCGCACCCAAGGACGACATCAAGGCGACGGATACCAAGGGCGTCCCTGCGGGCATCACCGACGATTTCGGCGACAAAGACGGCAGCTCGATGCGCTCGAGCACCGAGGTCGCCGACGACCCGTGCAACAAGAACCTCGGGCTCAACGAGCTCGTGCTCGGCTA
>JAYUYE010001298.1:0-2300 GCA_043752985.1 Myxococcales bacterium | reverse complement strand
CGACGCGCGCGCGCCGGCTCGCGCAGCAGCTGGACCTCGGCTACGTGTACGTTCCCGGGCGGGTCAAGAACGGCGGAACTCATGGGCTCGCGCTGATGTCGCGATTTCCGATCGAGAACGTCGAGGTCATGATGCTCCCGCTGACCGACGGTGGCCAGCAGCGGATCGCGATCTGCGCTGACATCGTGGTCGGCGAGGTCCGGCTCCATATTGTCAACGTCCACCTCGAGACGCACATCAACATCACCGATCGGATCCTCCACTTCCGGCCAGCGATCATCGACGCACCCGAGCGCGTGATCGTCGCGGGCGACGTCAACACGAACCCGTATCTGTGGGAGGAGGGCTCGGTTCCGCTCGTTCCGACCGCGCAGATCGTCGACACCGATCAAGCACCGCTGCTCGACGACTACATGCGTGCACTCGGCTTTGCGACGCCGACGTCCAACGTCGGACCGACCGAGCGGATGCTCGGCGTCGAGTCACGCCTGGATGCGATCTACACGCGTGGGCTGGTCGCCGGCAAAGGGCACGTCGATCGCAGCGTCGGCGGCTCCGATCACTGGCCGATCTGGGTCGACGTCACGCTGCCCTGATCAGAACGGGATAGCGACCCGAGCACCGGTCGTGAGCTCCTTCGTCGTGCGCTCATCCGACTTCCACGCTCCGCGCCGCGCCATGGCCTCGACGGTCAGCTCGATCTTCGCGTTCTGAATGCCGGGGCGGACGCCGACCGCGGCGAGCGCCAAGAACCGGGTATCAGAGACACCGCGGGGATCATCGGCACCCGCGCCGCTCTCCATGCGGTCGCGACCATCGACCGACCACTGCTGGTACGCCCGACCCTCGAGCTCGGCGCTCCAGACCGGGGTCTCGAGGCGCAGTCGGGTCGTCGCGGACAGGCCGCCGCCGAAGTAGTAGCCGCGCGTCTGCAGCACCGAGGTCTGCGGGAGCTCGGGGAACGGCAGCACCGGACCGAACACGTGCGCCTGGATCATCCCCATGTCGAGATACGCGCCGGTCTCCCAGCTGAGGTGACTCGTGCCGCGCCACAGGCCGAGCTCGACCTTGGGGCCGAACAGATGAAAGAGCGCGAACCGATCGGTCTCGAGCGGCAAGTCTCGCGTCTCGTAGTCAAAGCCCGTCGCGAGGCCGAAGAAGGAGTCCGACCCGTGAATCGTGTCGTCGATGCTGCGCGAGTACTTGCCGAAGAACGTCGTCGCGGTGCGGAACTGGGTGCGCGACAGCTCGCCTGCGCCGAACCGCGCTTGACCCATGACCCGGTTGAACGCTGCGAGCCCGGTCCACTGCGACCCGGTCCCGGGCACGCCGTAGCGCGCGTCGCGGATCAGCTCGAGATCGATGTCGAGCCCGACCTCGCCGGATCGCGTGGATCCGTGGTCGGCCAGGTTGCCGCCAGCGGAGATCTCGAAGTCGGTCCACGGCCTGACGTCGGGCTTCCAGCCCGGATAGCCCGCGATCACGTGTGCGGTGTGCACCGGTGATGCGATCGCAGCGACGCTCCGGCGCGCCCAGCTAACGTCCCTGTGGTCGCCGAGCCTGCCGAGCTGGTACAGGGGCTCGCCGATCGTGAAGCCGGAGATCGTGTTGATCATCAGGTCGTTCAGCGAGACCAGCTCGCGATACTCGATGACGTACTCCCAGATGACGGCGGTCGTGAAGTCGATCAGCGTCGCCGCGAGCGGCGAATAGCCATTGGCCCGCCCGATCTGATAGCTGATCGCCCCGAAGACCGGGTGGCGGAACGCGTTGGAGTTCCAGTTGCCGGTGTCGAACACGACGCCGTCGAACGTGACCAGCTTCTTCTTCCAGCTCTCCTTATCCCACTCGAGCTCGAAGTCCTCGCGCTGCAGATTCGTCGTGGCGAAGTAGTAGATCGTCGGCGGCATGGTCCAGGCGAGCTGCTCCAGAACCATGACGGGGAATCGGTACTTGTACTTGATCGGCTCCACCTTGCTCGACACCAGATCCATGTCGAGCTCCGCGACCGAGGGGAGCTGGGCCGCCGTCGGGCTCGCGAGCGCGAGCAGGAGCAGGGTGCTGGTCGAGGCCACGCGCATGGTTGCGAGTTACTCACGTCGCGTGCCAATCCACGTAGGCGATCCTTCACGGTCACCGGGCACTGCAGTGCGCCTCACGCTCGACTCCCTCAGGACTCACCGAGCGGCTTCGCACATCGGCTGCAGTCGGTGCTCGCATCTGCACCGAAACGAAAGCGAGCCCCGCTAGGGGCTCGCTGATTCAGATATGCGATCGACTCAGTCGACTCAGTCGACGAC
>JAYUYE010001297.1:0-2301 GCA_043752985.1 Myxococcales bacterium | reverse complement strand
GGACGATCTCGCCGCCGACGACGCCGACCGACACCGCCGCGACCGGGGGCATCAGCGCCGAGCGATCCTTGAGCTTGCCGGTCGAGACCAGCTTGCCGATCGCGAGCGCGAGGGCGACCCACGCTCCGGTGATCGACGCGACGCGAGTTCCGCCATCGGCGCACAGCACGTCGCAGTCGACGTTGATCGTGCGCTCGCCGAGCGCCTCGAGATCAACTGCGGCGCGCAGCGAACGCCCGATCAGCCGCTGGATCTCCTTGCCACGACCGCCGGGGTCGCGATTCGTCCGAGTGTGCGTCGAGCGCGGGAGCATCGCGTACTCGGCGGTCAGCCAGCCCTTGCCCTTGCCGGCCATCCATCCGGGAACTTTCTCCTCGACACTCGCGGCGCACAGCACCCAGGTGTCGCCGAGCTTGATCAGCGCGGACCCTTCGGCGTGCTTCTGGTAGTGCGGAATGATCTCGAGGGGGCGGAGTTGATCGGGTCGTCGGCCATCTGCGCGCATGATGGCGCGCAGGCTACCATCCGCTCATGTCGATGACCTCTCCGATGTCCACACCGGTGCCGTGGGATCTCGTGTCATCGGCCTACGCGGCCGAAGTCGTGCCGATGTTCGAGCACTACGCGACGGAAGCGCTGCGCCTCGCCAACGCGGTGACCGGCGCGCGGGTCGTCGACGTGGCGTGCGGCCCGGGCACGCTCGCGATACTTGCCGCCCAGCACGGCCACCTCGTCGACGCGATCGACTTCTCGCCCGCGATGATCGAACGGTTCGAGGCGCGCCGCCTCACCCTGGGTCTCGACAACGTCACCTCGCGGGTCGGCGATGGCCAGGTGCTGCCGTTCGAGGATGCGATCTACGGCGCGGGGTTCTCGATGTTCGGTCTGATGTTCTTCCCCGATCGCGCGAAGGGCTTCGCGGAGCTTGCGCGTGTGCTGCTGCCGGGCGCGCGTGCCGTGGTGTCGAGCTGGCCCAAGCTCGACGAGAACCCGGTCCTCGCCGCGATGTTCAACGCGATCCGCACAGAGCTCGCCGCGCTCGTGCCCAACGCTCCGCCGATGGGCGGGGCCGAGATGCCGCTATCGACCCCCGACCTGTGCAAGGCCGAGATGTCCGCATGCTTTGCCGACGTCGAGGTCTTCGAGATCTTGCACACGCAGCGCTACGAGTCGGCGGCCGCAGCGTGGAGCTCGATCGAGCGCACGATGGCGCCGATGGTTCTCCTGCGCCGGACGCTCGGCGACGAGAAGTGGGCGAAGATCTCTGCGGCGGCGAGCGCTGCGGTCATCACCGTGATGGGCGACGGCCCACCCGAGATCTCGATGCCGGCGTGGCTCTCGGTCGGCGTCGCGCGATGAGCTCGCGTCCCGTGGCGAGGGTGGTGTCGCCCTGAGCTCGTTCTGCCTCGGCGGGAATCGCAGGGTCGGTCGATGCTGCGTGGCACCAGCTAATCGAGGCCCTCTCCGCGATCCGGTACTGACTCGCCAGTACGGGTTTCGGTGGAGAACGTCGTGAGCTCTGGCGCGCCGCAGGGTTTGGTCCGAACACCGTCAGCACCGGCGTCCGCGCCGTTTCAGCTGTCCGCGCCCTTGAGCAGGCGCTTCGCGGCATCGCGCACCGCGTGTGGATAGGTCATCAGCGAGGCAGCGACCTTGAGCTCGGGTTTCGGCAAGAGGCGCAGCACGCGGAGGATCTGGTCGACACCGAGCCGCGGATTGCTCAGCAGCGCGCGCCGGACCTCGGCGATCTGCAGCCACGAGCCGTTGTTGATGATCAGCTCGACCAGCGTGCGGGGCATCGTGCCCATGCGGGCGAGGCGCGCGACCTCGGGTGCGGTGAGCCGCGCGTTGCGAAGGAGCGCCTCCCACACGGTCTTGCCGTAGATCCGCTCGAGCGTCATGCGCTCGGTCGGGTCCGGGCTGTTCGCCTTCTTGAGCTGCTGCACGATCGTCAGGCCACGCAGCCGCTCGTGCATCGTGAGCGCGAGCTTCTTGCAAGTCTCGCCTTCCTCGGTCGTCTCGCCTTCCTTCATCTCCGCATCGGAATTGGCATTGGCATCGGCATCGGCATCGGCCTCGGCCGCGGCGGAGCCTGCGGTGGCGGCCGGGTCAAAATCGGACTCGGAATCGGAGTCGGAGTCGGAGTCGGATCCGGAATCGGGGTCGGGGTCGGCGTCGGACTCGAGGTCGATCCGTGGCACGGGGTCGGTATCGAGCTCGGGCGCGAGCTGGAGGTCGAGCGGAGGCAGCGTCTCGGGCGGCATCGCGGCGGGGCGCGGCGCGGCAGCGAGCTGCGCGATC
>JAYUYE010001296.1:0-2304 GCA_043752985.1 Myxococcales bacterium | reverse complement strand
GGGTACTCGTCGTCGAGCTCGCTGACGAACGAGTCCGCGAGTGCATCCCAGCGGGCACGCTGGTCGACCCGCTTGTCGCCGCTCGTCGACGGATCGATGATCTTGATCTCGCCGGACGCGACCGCGCTGCCGCGAACCATCGAGACCGCCTCGATCCCCATCGCGACCGCGGCGCGCAGCGCCCTCGGCGCGACCGGGCTCGTCACGAACCGGACCGGCCCCATGTCGTGCGCGTCGAGCACGGTGCGGATCGGTCCCGCCTCGTCGCCGACAAGGATGATCTCGACCTCGGAGCGGCGCACCATCGAGCGCAGCGCCTCGATCAGCGCCTTGCTGTCGCCCGCCTCGAGCGTCGCGGTGACCACGACCACAGGCGGGCGCCGCTCCTCGAACAGGTCGATCGTGTCGTCTCCCCCCGAGCTGACGAGCACCTCCGCGGGCGCGAGTCCGCTCGCCAGGTCGGCGATCCGATCCGGATCAGCGACGATCAACACGCAGTTGGATGCAGACAGCTCGGCCACGAAGTCCTCGATGACTCGGGCGAAAGTATACAACGCGGCCCAGGCCGCGCGATCACAGGGCCGAGATCGGGTCGACGTCGAGGGTGACGCGAACCGTGGTCTGGGGCTCGGCTGCCGTCATCACGGCCCGCGCGACGCGCCGGAGTGCATGCCGGTCCGCGCCGCGGAGCCAGATCTGCCACCGCGTCCGGCCCCGGAGCCGTTCGATCGGAGCCGGCCCCGGACCCCGGATCACGACCTCCCCGCCGTTATCCGGGCGGCCCGCGGTCGCCTCGGCGACCTGGGCGAGGCGACCGGCGGTGCCGGCGACCTCGTGCTCGTCCTTGCCGTCGAGCCGCACCGCGATCAGCCGGCCGTGCGGCGGGTAGCCGAGGTCCCGGCGCTCCTCGAGCTCGGCCTCGAAGAACTTCTCGTAATCGTGCGCGGCCGCCGCGGTGACGGCGGGCGCGGTCGGCCGATAGGTCTGGATCAGCACCCGCCCTGGCCGATCGCCGCGGCCTGCGCGGCCCGCGACCTGCGCGAGCAGCTGGAACGTTCGCTCGGACGCGCGGAAGTCAGGAATGTTGAGCCCGGTGTCGGCGCACATCACGCCGACCAGGGTGACGCCCGGAAAGTCATGGCCCTTGGTAACCATCTGCGTCCCGACCAGGACGTCGACCTCGCGGCGAGCGACCTTTGACAGCACGGCCTCGATCTTCGAGCCGCTCGCGACGTCGCGATCGAGCCGGATCACCCGCGCGCCGGGAAACGCGGCAGCGACCCCCTCTGCGATCTTCTCGGTGCCGAGGCCGGTGCGCTCGATCTGATCGCTCTTGCAGCTCGGGCACTCCTCCGCGACGCGCGCCGAGAACGCGCAGTAGTGGCACGTGAGTCGGTCGTTGTGGCGGTGGTACGTCAGCGACACCGAGCAGTTCGGGCAGCGAAACGAATGCCCGCACGCGCGGCACATCACGAACGTCGCGAATCCGCGCCGATTGAGAAACAAGATCGTCTGATCGCCGGCGGCGAGCGTCTCGCCGATCGCGGTGCGCAGCGGCGCCGACAGGAACGCGTCGCCGTCGGGCAGGTACGTCCGCAGATCGATGATCTCGACGGTCGGCATCGGCCGCGCCATCGGGCGTACGGTCAACCGCAGCTTGCGGTAGTGCCCGCGCTCCGCGTGCGCTGCACTCTCGAGGCTCGGCGTGCCGGACCCGAGCACGCACACCGCGCCAGAGCGTTGCGCGCGAACGACCGCGACGTCGCGCGCGTGATAGCGCACGCCCTCTTCCTGCTTGAACGAGCCGTCGTGCTCCTCGTCGACGACGATCACGCCGAGGTCCGTCACCGGTGCAAAGACGGCCGAGCGCGCACCGACGGCGATCCGCGCCTCTCCACGCCGCAACCGCGACCACTCGCCGAGCCGCTGCTGCTCGGATAACCCGGAGTGCAGGATCGCGACGAGGTCGCCGAACCGCGCGCGGAACCGCGCCGCGAGCTGTGGGGTCAACGAGATCTCCGGAACCAGCACGAGCGACGTCTTGCCTGCCGCGAGCGCCTCGGCGATCACCCGCAGATACACCTCGGTCTTACCGCTGCCGGTGACGCCGAACAGGAGAAACGGCGTGAACGACCGCTTCGCGGCGCCGGGCAGTGGATCGCCGCGCAAGGCCGCCGTGATCTCGCCGACCGCGACCGCCTGTTCGCCGGTCAACACCGGCGGCGCGATCACCAGCATGTCGGGGCTCGTCGGGACCGCATCGAGTGCGATCTCGCGCTCGGTGATCACCACGAGCCCGAGCTT
>JAYUYE010001295.1:0-2304 GCA_043752985.1 Myxococcales bacterium | reverse complement strand
ATCATCGTCGGACGCACCGGGCACACGGTGCCGGCCGGCAGCACGCTGACCGGGGTGACGATGCCCGAGGTGTCGTCGACGGCAATCCGCGCGACCCTTGCGAGGGCAGGGGATGCCTCGTCCCTGTTGCCGGCCTCGGTGTTGAGGTATATCGCCGAGCGCGGTCTCTACTCATGAGCAAGCGAAATCCCACCACGTTCCTTGTCGGCGCCGGCCCGGTCGCGACGGCTCTCGCCGGGGCGCTGCGCCTCGGTGGTGTACCGGTGCTCGGGCTCTGGGCGCGCAAGCCACAGGCCGCGCGGCTCGCCGGCTCGACCGCCGGAGTCGCGGCCTTCTCGTCGGCACCGCCCGACGTCCTGCTCGAGGCCGAGGTCGTGATCCTGGCCGTCCGCGATCAGAACCTCGCCGAGGTTGCGACGATGCTGCTCGGCACCGGCCTCGTCGGCAAGCGCCACGTGTTTCTGCACTGTGCAGGCGGGACGTCGGCGCAGGATGCGTTCGGTGCCCTCGCTACGCAGGTCGCGGGTATCGGGACGATGCATCCGCTTGCCGCGATTGCCGATGGCAAGGTCGCGATGCGCTCGCTCAAGGGCACCGTGTTCGGCATCGAGGGGGACGAGGTCGGCCGTGCAACGGCGACGCGCCTGGTCGGTGCACTCGGCGGCATCGTGCTGCCGCTCGATGGGTCGCAGATGGCGAGCTATCACGCCGCTGCGGCGCTCGCGTCGAACTACATCGTCGCAGCGATCGACGCTGCGGCGGCCGTGTTCGCGAGTGCGGGGGTGTCACCTGCACAGGCTGCGCAGGCGCTCGTGCCGCTCGCCGAAGGTGCGCTGCGGAATGTTTCCGCACATGGCACTACCGACGGACTGACGGGGCCGGTTCGACGTGGCGACGCTGTCACCATTCAACGCCATCTCGAGGCATTGCGTGGCCGACCGGAGCTTCTCGAGATTTATCGGGCGCTTGCGCGTCGCGCTGTCGAGATCGCGGCACGGATCGACGGTCCTGGGGCTCCGGACCGCTCGGGTCTCGAGTCGATCCGCACATTGCTTCAGTAGCGCAGCGTCTTGTAGCATCGTCCGCGATGAGAGCTTCTATCGTGGTGTCGTCGCTCGTGATCACGGCCCTGCTGTTCGGCGCGCGTCCCGCCGACGCGAACCCGAACAAGGTGTTCGGCGGTCGGATCATGATGAGCGAGAAGCGGTTCCCCACGCAGGCGAAGAGCGCCGCCGCGTACACCGCCCAGATCAAGAAGCAGAGCAAGGCGAGCTTCTACGAGGACAAGGAGAGGAAGGCGTGGACCGTCCACTTCATCGGCTTCCTCAAGACGCCGCTCAACGACGTCGAGTACATGGTGAAGATCTATGAGCTCGGCGGTCGTGGCCAGCAGCTGCTCAGCTCGTTCGAGCAGTTCACGGATGAGCGCGGTCAGAAGACGCTGACGTCAAAGGTCATCCTCGAGAGGAAGTCGTTCGGCGTGAACAAGGAGCTCCTGATCACCATGGAGAGCAAGGGCAAGGTCCTCGCGTCGGGCCGGCTCAAGATCCTCGGCGAGGGCGACAAGTTCACCGGCAAGGTGAACTTCTCGGACGACGAAGCGGCCGGCAAGACCGAAGAAGAGTAAAGGCGGACCTCACGGCTCGACGTCGATGTCGATCGTGAACACGCTGGTCGCCTCGGGTGGGAACACTCGCAGCTTGTACCGCCCCGGCGTCTCGTAGACATGCCAGAAGCCGAAGCTGCCCGCTGATCGATCGGAGCGCGGCGCGGTCGTGCCGGTGGCGTCGCCTTGCGGATCTTCGATCGTGATCACGAGGTGCGAGACGTCGAGCGGCGCGCCGATCGCATTCCACACCTCGAGCCCGGTGCGCGCGCGCTTGCCGGCGATGATCGGGTCGTAGATCGTTGCGCGCGTGGTCATCTCACCGTCGTCGTAGATCACCTCGCGGCGTCCGGTGAACGGGCTCGGCGCGGTGGCGTCGTCCTCGCTGACGTCCAGTGTGTCGTCGGCGCGTGACAGCTTGACTGCGGCGAACCCGGCGACCGCGCACGCGAGCACGCCGGCGGTGCCGAGCGCGAGCCAGCGGCGCGAATGCCGCGCAGGGACGAGCACGGGGCGCTCGTTCGTCGTCGGGGCCAAGCTCCTGCGCTTCGCACGCGGCGTCTTCCGCGTCTTCATCGCGGAGTTGCTGGCAGGCGCACGACCCTCGAGCTCGGCAAGCGCCTCGTCGATCAGGGTGACGACCTCGTCGGCGCTCTGCGGGCGATCGTCGGGCCGCTTCGACAGGAGCTGGATCACCA
>JAYUYE010001294.1:0-2304 GCA_043752985.1 Myxococcales bacterium | reverse complement strand
GCAGATCCACGGCACGTCCGACGCGACGGTCCCGTACGCCGCGGGTGGGAGCGGCATCGGCACGGTCGGCGCGGAGGGCAGCGTGACTCAGTGGGGCTCGCACAACGGATGCGCCGCGACGCGCACCGATGGCGCCACGCTCGACCTCGAGACCAGCGTCCCGGGGGCCGAGACGCACCCGCACACGACGACCGGATGCCCTGCCAACGGCGCCGTGGACCTCTGGGAGCTGCAGGGCGCTGGACATATTCCAAACTGGGGCCCGACGTTCACGCCGGCGCTGGTGCACTGGTTCACGGACCATCGCCGATCGTGATTGGCCCAGGGGCTGCGGCATGTTATCGATGAGGAACGATGTGGTACCTGGGTTCTGTCCCGCACCAACCTGACGTGGAGTGAAGACGTAGCGTTCTGCGTTTCTTCTTCCGATCACGTTTCCTCGCGAGGACTTATGAACACCCAGCTCAAGCTTCTCGGTCGCGATGCGCCCGAGCCCCAGCCGATCAAGCACATCAAGCCGTACGTCGATCCGTCGACGTTGCATCACCGCCAGCTCCTCGACGGAGCGTTCTGGCAGCGGATCCCTGCGTACCGCCTCGTCGACGAGGCGACGTTCCTCGATCACACGTGGCAGGCGAAGAATTCGATCACGAATCCCGCGAAGCTCCTGCAGGCCGTGCAGGACCTCGTGCCCGCGAGCTTCTACGACGACGTGTCGAAGGGCTTCCACCTGGCGCCGATGTCGATCCGCGTGTCGCCGTATCTCCTGTCGCTGATCGACTGGTCGAACGCGTACACCGATCCGCTGCGCCGCCAGTTCGTGCCGGTCGCGTCGCGCCTCTTGCCTGACCATCCCAAGCTCACGCTCGACTCACTGAACGAGCAGGCCGACGCGCCCGTCGCGGGGCTCACGCATCGCTATCCCGACAAGGCGCTGTTCCTCGCGCTCGACACCTGCCCGGTGTACTGCCGGTTCTGCACGCGCAGCTACGCGGTCGGCGTCGACACGGACGAGGTCGAGAAGGTCTCGCTCAAGGCCACCGAAGACCGCTGGGAGCAGGCCTTCCAGTACATCTCCGAGCGCCCCGAGCTCGAGGACATCGTGGTGTCCGGCGGTGACAGCTATCAGCTCAAGGCGCGGCAGATCACGCTGATCGGCAACAAGCTCCTCGAGCTCCCGAACGTCCGCCGGATCCGATTCGCGACCAAGGGTCCCGCCGTGATGCCGATGAAGCTGATCACGGATCACGAGTGGCTCGACGCGCTGACCGCCGTGGTCGAGCGCGGCCGCAAGCTCGACAAGGAGGTCGTGATCCACACGCACTTCAACCATCCGAACGAGATCACCGCGATCACGAAGCGGGCGCTCGACGGCGTGTTCCAGCGCGGCATCATCACGCGCAACCAGGCCGTGCTCCAACGCGGCGTCAACGACAGCATCTCGACGATGCAGCTCCTGGTGAAGCGCCTCGGTCACTGCCAGGTCCAGCCGTACTACGTCTACGTGCACGATCTCGTGAAGGGCGTCGAGGACCTGCGGACCACGCTGCAGACGGCGCTCGATATCGAGAAGGCCGTGCGCGGCGTGACGGCGGGCTTCCACACGCCGACGTTCGTCGTCGATGCACCCGGTGGTGGCGGCAAGCGCGTCGCGCACAGCTTCGAGCACTACGATCGCGACAGCGGCATCTCGGTGTTCGCCGCGCCTTCGGTCAAGCCGGGCTTCTTCCTCTACTTCGATCCGGTCGACACGCTGACGCCCGAGTTCCAGGCTCGCTGGAAGGACAAGGCGAAGCAGCACCAGATGATCGATGCGGCGGTCGCTCAGGCCCAGGCGAACCATTCCGCGAGCGCGCGCGCGTCGAGCGTTCGCTAGCGCCAACCCCGCCGTGCGACTCGCCAGCTGTGCGGACGTACGGGCGGCGTCGGTTGGGAGACCTTCGCATCGACCTCGTCGTCGTCGACGAGCAAGATGTCGAGCGGGCGGGGGCGCGGCGGTTGTTCCGTGGCTCAGCTTCCGTTCGCGGTTGCCGCGGCAGTGTACCGTTCTCCCGTGGCGAACAAGACGCGAGACGTTCCTGATGCCCTGACTGAGCTTGTCGCGAAATCGGCCAGGCAGATCGATGGAAAGTACTGCTACGGCTTGCCTCACTACTCGCCAGCGAACAAGTTGCAGCTCACGCTCGTCAAGCTCGGAGCTATGGAGCTGTTCGAGGAGAACGACGTCGACGTCGAGGAGAATCCCGACTGGATTCCATTCGCGCACCTCAAGGATGAGCCGCAGTTCTTGTGTGTCAGCACCGC
>JAYUYE010001293.1:0-2308 GCA_043752985.1 Myxococcales bacterium | reverse complement strand
GCGCGTGAGCTGCATCCGAGAACAGCCGCATCGTGGCGACGGCGTCTGCCTCGGTCAGCAGCCCGTTGGAGCGGAGGAACGAATCGAGGTTATCGATCTCGAGCGCGTCGAAGCCGGCTGCGGCGCAGCCGTCGATCCACTCGCCGACGATCGTGGCGACCGCCGCGCGCTTCGCGGGTGTGCTGATGTCGATCAGCATCTCGTTCCAGTCGATGTCGATCACCGGCGCACCGCTCTGATCGCGCAGGATCAGGTCCGGGTAAGCGGTCATCCACAGCGATTCTTCATCGGGCTGGATCTGGAAGCCGTTGACGTAGCAGATATCGTAGAGGTTCCCGGTCGGCGCTGCGTTGCGGTCGCGCGAGACGACGGTGACGCCCGACGGCGGCGGATACGCACCGCCGAGCTGGTAGTCGACCGCGCCGTTCGTCGGCGGCAGCGCGAGGTTTCCCGGATCACCTCCGGGCGCATCGTCACCGCCACATCCCGCCACGAGTCCGACGACCGCCGCGATGCCTGCTAGCTTCATCATGATTTGTGCTTGGTTGCGAAGTCGAGCGGCACGTTCGGATCGGGCGACGCCCCGGCCTGGACGAGCGCGCCGTTCTCGGTGAGGTAGCGGTGGCCGCATTTGTTGCACCGGTAGTACGGTCCGGATTCGAGCGCACCGGGCTTGAGCTTCACGCGGAGCCCCACGAGCGTCGCGGTGCAGTGCGGACACTTCTCCGAGTGAAACAGCCGGCGGAGTGCAGCGAACATCAGAAGATCACGGGCGCGGAGGTCGTGACGGCGGCGCCCCACCACGCGGGGCCGTTGCTTTGCACGAGCGTGCCGACCCCCGTGTTCGGATCGATCGTCACGAACTCACCCCCGCTGGTGAAGCCGAAGATCTTGCCCTTCCAGTACGCGACGCCCCAGATGTCGCTGTAGCCGACGTCCGTGCCCACCGGGGTGGCAGCGAACGTCTGCGGCGCGAGGCGAACGAGGCGGTCGGCAGCGAACCCGTTATCCGCGGTCTGGGCGGTACCGAAGTTCGTGACGGCCACAAGATCGCCGCTCGAGACGAACGCCCCCATGTTGCCGATCGCGTTCGCGTGCCCGGTCATCCGATCGATCTGGAAGACAACACCGTCTGCGTTCTGCGTCCCGACGAGGACATCGTCTCCGGTCATGCCGAGCATCGCGGCCGGCACGAACGATAGCCCGTTGAACGTGCCCGACAGGCCGTCCGATATCCGCGTCGCGACCGCGGTGGTGACGTCGATCCGGTACACCGCCGTGAACGAGACGCCGATCATGACGCCGGTCTTGTCGATCGCGATGTCGGTCATCGAATCGCTGCCGTTCGACCATGCGAAGTTGCCGATCATCGTGATCGCGAGCGTATCGGGGTCGACCTTGTAGAGCGCGGATGCCGTGTGCGCGTACACGAACGTCACCGAGACATCGGCGCCGTCGGAGACATTTTCCGGGGCGTCGACGCCACCATCAACGCCGGTGTCGTCGCCTCCGCTGTCGCGGCCGGCAGGCCCACAGGCGGCAGCCAACAGGACGAACGCGCTGACCCCGAGGTTCCTCATCGCGCGACAACATACGCCGATGGGCGCGACGCGGGGGCTCAAAATGCCCGGCCAGCTAGCGAGTCGCGATCAGAGAGGCGGTGGGCTGGCGAGGCACGCCTGGAGGTCGGAGTCCTGGGTCCAGCCGCAGTGGCCGTTGCTCTGCTTCTCGCAGGTCGTGGTCGGCGCGCGGTAACACGCGTACTCCGGGAGGACCTCACCCACCGACGAAGCAGCCGTCGTTTATCGTCGGGCCCGAGGCCGTCGGAGGCGCCTTCGCCCTGGGCGACCCACCCCTCGATGACGGCGATCGTGGCGACCGGGCGCGACCACGCGCGCTCCGCCACGGACCAGGATCACGTCTCCTCGGCCGCGCAGCGAAAGCCGACGATCACGTGGCGGACGTTCTTCGCGCGACCGTGACCAGATGCACCGCGACCGACGCCGGCGAAGTCCTCCCACGCCGAGCCCTTGACCAGCATCTTGCCCGCGGGCGCGGAGGTCGACGTCCACTGGAACACGTTGCCCGCGAGATCGAGCCCACCGTACGGGCTCGCTCCGACGGTAAACGTTCCGACGGGGACGGTGTCACGTGGACCGCCAACGCCGCTGTTGACCTTCGTCGCCTCGAACGCATTGCCCCATGGATATGCGATGCCCTCGGCCCCGCGCGCCGCCTTCTCGAACTCGTGCGCGGTCGGCAGCCGACGCGTGGCGCCCGCGATCTCGCCGCGCCAGGCGCAGTACCT
>JAYUYE010001292.1:0-5931 GCA_043752985.1 Myxococcales bacterium | reverse complement strand
ATGCTGGTGACGAGCTCCGGGCTTTCGACGAGATGTTTCACGTCGCGCGTGCAGCGGAGCCGCCGCTGCGAGATGCAGTGGGCAAGGATCTCGTCGAGCTCTATGCGCGCGTCGCGCGGCCCGAGCAGGCACGTAGATTCTTCGAGCGCGTGGATCGGAGGCGGACACTGGAGCGCCTCGGGCAGCTCGCGGACGCCTACATGCGGCACGGAAAGCAGGCCGAGGCGGCCGTGGTGCGCGCGCAGCTCGCGGCGAGAGTTGTCGTAGGTCGACTACTCGTCATTCGTGATCGGCGAGGGCATTCGCGTCGGATGGCGCGGCCGATCGCACGCGTTGAAACGCCCGGGTCCGTGCGCACATTGATCGTGCGCCTGCGCTCGCAGATCGCGCCCGTGTGAATTGTTGACCGGCGGCTCCACTCGATGTACTGAACGTATGTTCATGCCGCCCGCCGTGACTCCGCTATCCCTCGTCACGCCTGTGTGCGCGCCGGAGAACGACGCCGTTCCCGCCGACATCCGCGCGGTGATCGACCTCTTCTCCACCCACCTCGCCAAGGTCTCGTTTCCCGACGTCGACGCCACGTCGCTCGGCAAACACGCCGACGAGGTTCGCGCCGCCGCGAAGAACGTCGCGCTCGCCCGCGAGGCTCTCGCCACCGCGATCGCCGCCACGGACGTCCGCCTCGCCACGCTCGCCGCCGCCACGTCTCGAGCCCTCGCGTACGCGAGGATCTACGGGGACGCACATTGTGATCGGCAACCGCTCGTCGCTGCTCTCGCCGAGCTCGCCGTCCTCGCGCGCCCTACGGCATCGGCGCAGACCACGACCAGCGGCAAGCGCCGCGGCCGGCCGCCGAAGCAGCGCGAGAGCGCCGAGCTGTTCGACGCCGCGCCGGACGAGGCGCACGCATGAAGTCACTGGATCACGATGCGCGCGGGCGTCTGCTTCAGCAGTGCGCCGCGGGCGAGCTCTATCCGCCGATCGCGGGACCGCTCGAGGCGAAGCGGGCCGAGCGTGCGCTGTTGCGCATGAAGCCAGCGCGCTAGCGCGATTCGAACCTCCGACGGCTCGGTCCCCGTGGTATCCCGCGACCGTGAGTACGGGGCGCTATCGTCGCTATGTCGCCCTCGGCGATAGCAGCACCGAAGGTCTCGATGATCCCGACGGGGCAGGGCACTACCACGGCTGGGCGGATCGCCTCGCGGAGCACATCGCGCACGCGGACCCGGGCCTCGAGTACGCGAACCTCGCGGTGCGCGGTCGTAGTGCGGGCGAGATCGCGGCGACCCAGCTCGCGCCCGCCCTCGCCATGCGGCCCGATCTCGCGACGGTCGTCGCGGGGATGAACGACCTCTTGCGGCGCAACTTCGACGCGAGCCGGGTCGTCGGTCACGTCGCGGAGATGGTGCACGGATTGATCGCGGTCGGTGCGACCGTCGTGACCTTCACGATTCCCGACGTCTCGAGCCGCATGCGGCTCGGCCGCACCCTGACAGCGCGCACCAACGCGCTCAATCGCGAGCTACGACAGATGGCGCAGGACTGCGGCGTGATCCTCCTCGATCTTGCGAGCTACGAGCTCGCGTACGACGATCGCATGTGGGCTCGCGATCGCATCCACGGAAGCTCCGCGGGTCACGCCGCGATCGGCAACGAGCTCGCCCACGTGCTCGGCGTTCCGGGTGCGGCGCCTGGTGCGCTGTCGGCCGTGCTCGAGCCGCCTATCCCGCGCGGTCGCCGCGAGGTGCTTGCCGAGGATCTCCGGTGGGTGCGGCTCTATGTGTTGCCGTGGGCGTGGCGCCGGCTGCGCGGCCGGACCACGGGCGACAGCATCACGGCGAAGCGACCCACGCCACGGGTGGTCGTGCCTCGGATCCGGCGCGCGCGTCGCGACGGAACGTGATAGACGATTGCGTGACCAAGGCTAGCCCGATCGTCGGAGTGTGGGCGTACGCGGAGTTTGGCGCCGTCATCAGCGCCTTGTTGCCGTTCATGGCGGTGTCCTCGTGGCGCCATCGCGGCGACCCGACCCAGCGCGCGCCCGGCCAGTGGATGCGCCGGATCGGTCGCACGGCGACCCGGCTCTCGACGCTGTGGAAGTTCGACATCGAGGGCGAGCGTCCAGCCGACATCGATACGCGCGGCTACGTCGTGATCGCGAACCACGAGTCGCAGGCGGATCCGTTTCTGCTCTCGTTCCTCCCGTGGGACATGCGGTGGGTCGCCAAGGAGTCGTTGTTCAAGCAACCGCTCAGCGGGTGGGCGATGCGTCTCGGTGGCGACATCCCGCTGCGCCGCGGCGAGGGCGAGAGCGTGCGCGCGTGCCTTGCCGAGTGCGAGCGGGCGATCCGCGGGGGCATCTCGGTGATGATGTTCCCCGAGGGAACCCGATCAACGGACGCCTTGCTGCCGTTCAAACCCGGCGCGTTCGATCTCGCCATCCGCACGGGCGCGCCGATCCTGCCGGTCGTGCTCGCCGGTACGCGCGCGATGCGCCCCAAGCACTCGCGGTGGTTCGGCCGGGCCCACGCGGGCGCGAAGATCCTCGCGCCCATTTCGACGACCGGTATGACGGCGGCGGATCTCGACGCCCTGCGCGAGACCGCGCGCGAGGCGATCGCAGCCGCGCTCCCCGAGCTCCGCGCACGTTACGTTTGAGCGGCGCGTCGGATTCGCCGCGGTGCGCTTGCGGATCATCGCGTCGTCTTCCTCGCCGATGCGAAGCTCGAACCCTTGTTCGCAAGCGACCTACAGGCAGTGCGTCTCGAACGTGAGGGTCTGCGGATAGACGGGGCCCGGTCCGGACGTGTCGAGCTTGGAGGTCACGATACGCACGGCTCGCGTCGCATCATCCCAGTCGATCGTGGCTTGGCTCTGGCTCGCCATCCCGAGGACGAGGGGCTGGCCGCCGGCGAGGGGGACCGCCTTCACCGTGTCCGCATCGAAGCCGAGCGCATAGGCCGCGCCGTCGAGGACGAACAGCCGCGTCGTGCGCATCGTCCCGAGCGCAGGGACGGGCGCCACGTCGAATGTACCGAGTTGCCCGGAGACGTCCTCGAGCGGGAACTTGGCGTAGCCGCCGTCGGTGAGGACGTGCAGCGTCGTGCCATCGAGGGCGATGCGGCACGACTCGGTGGTCGCGGTGCTGGCGAGCTCATTGTCGTGACCCCGCCCGATCACCGCGCGATCGCCCGCACTGATGAAGCACACGACCGGTTCGCCATCCGCGGCGGCAACATCGGTCGGATACGAGATCGATGACTCGTACTGCTCGATCTCGCTCCACGTGCCGGCCTGTGTCCGGCGCAGCTCGGTAAAGGAAGCGAACGACTGCGTGAACACCGACAGCGAACCATCGGCGTGAACGAACGGGACCGGGCGACGCGTGGCATCGAGGTGCTGGAGGTTCGCCGGCTCGGCGGCCGCGCCTTTGCAGCCGAGGAACATTCCGCCCTTGTCGCTGAGCAGCGTGGCGCACGCGTTACCGCCGAGCGTGATGGCTGCTGCCTTGAACCGATACGGTCCGGCCTGGGGGATGACGGCGAGCTCGATCGCACCTGCTTCATCGATGTATGCGGCGTGAAGCGCCCCGTCGTCCGCTGGCCGGTGCGCGATCACCGACGTCGCATTCGCGACCGCATCGAGCGTCCACGCTTGGATAGACGAGCCTCCGGGCGTCGGGGTGCGGGCGACCATGACGGTCACAGTGCTTGTGGCAGCCGTGCAGCGCGGCGGCGCGTCGACGTCGTGTCCCGGCGGATCGGCTTGGTCGGTGGTGCAGGATGCGATGACGAACAGAGAAGAAATCAGATGTCCAGCGTTCATGGCGAAGCGCTCGAGCAAGTGCATGGCCAGTGCTCAAGTGCGTGGAACCTCGGGCGTCAGGGGGCGCGGCTGTGACCGCCCGTCAACGCATCAAACCGGGTCGGTTTTCACACCGCTCGTGTTCCAAACAAATAGTTCCCGTGCTGGTGCGCTGCTGCGTTATGCACGGTCGCCTCGACGAGGTCGAACAAGCCCCGACGAGGCTTTCAGCACCGCCTCGGGCACGCGACACGGCCGGACGCGATACTGTATGAAGCCGCTGTGCTGACGTTCCTGCGCAACGCTGAGCTCTACACGCCGGCGTCGCATGGGCGGCGCGATCTCGTGATCGGCGCAGGCCAGATCCTCGCGGTCGGGGGGCCCGGCGAGTCGCTGGCCCGGCCACCCGGGGTCTACGTCACCGAGGACATCGATCTCGCCGGGCGCGTCGTGATTCCGGGCCTGATCGACGGCCACGTCCACGTGACGGGCGGCGGCGGCGAGTCGGGGTTCGCCTCGCGAGTGCCGCCGATCACGATGAGCGCTCTCGCGGGCGCCGGTGTGACCTCCGTCGTCGGGCTGCTCGGCACGGACAGCACGACGCGGACGATCGAGGACCTGGTGGCACGGACACTCGGGCTTCGTGAAGAAGGCCTTTCGGCGTGGTGCTACACCGGCAGCTACCAGGTACCGCCCCGGACGCTGACCGGCAGCGTTCGCGATGACATCGTGTTCGTCGACCCGATCATCGGCGTTGGCGAGCTCGCGATCAGCGATCATCGCTCGTCACAGCCAAGCCTCGACGAGCTGCTGCGCGTCGCCTCTGACTGCCACGTTGCAGGGCTGACCAGCGGTAAGGCTGGCATCGTGCACCTGCACCTCGGTGACGGCGCACGCGGCCTTGACCTCGTGCGACGAGCGCTCGAGCTGGCGGAGTTGCCGGCGCGGGTCTTTCAACCAACTCACGTCAATCGTAACCGTCGCGTGTTCGACGAGGCAGTCACGCTCGCTACGAGCCGAGGCGTGCCGATCGACGTGACTGCTTTCGACGGCAGCGACGACAGCTGGAGTGCACCCGAAGCGATCGCGCGCTGCCTCGCCGCGCCAGGATTTCCTGTCGAGCGCCTCACATGCAGCTCGGATGGCGCCGGCTGCCTGCCCGTGTTCGATGCCGACGGCAGGCTCGTCGAGATGGACGTCGGCCGCCCCGACACGCTGCTCGCGGCGCTGCGAGAGTTGTGTGCGACCGGGCTTCCGCTCGCGTCGGTCGTCCCGGTGTTCACCGCGAACGTCGCCGCCCAGCTGCGTCTCGCGAAGAAGGGACGACTCGAGGTCGGGCGTGATGCGGATCTGGTGGTCCTCGATGAGCGTTACGAAGCGAACGGCGTGATGGCGGGCGGGCGATGGCTGATCCGTGATGGAGTCCAGATGAAGGCAGGCATGTTCGAGCGCACAGGCGCACGGTCGTGAGCCCCGCACGCGTGGCACATGACGGCGACCGCGGCTGGATCGTCGCGATCGGCGGCGCCGAGGACAAGATCAGCGACGTCGGCATCCTTCGCCGATTCGCCTTGCTCGCCGGCGGCCCCGAGGCTCGCATCGCGATCATTCCGACGGCCTCGATGCTGGGCGACACGGGGGCGCGTTACGAGTCGCTATTTCGCGGGTTCGGCGTCGGCGCCGCTCAGTCCTTGCCCTACCTCGAGCGCGCGGACGCCAGTCGCGCCGATTGGATGGGCGTCCTCAACGGGGCAACTGGCATCTTCCTCACCGGCGGCAACCAGCTCCGGCTGTCGACGATCCTCGGCGGCACTGACGTCGCACGCGCGATCCGGCGCCTCAACGCACATGGCGTTCACGTGGGAGGCACCAGTGCCGGCGCAGCGATCCTGTGCGAGCACATGATCGCGTTCGGCAAGGAGGGGAGCACCCCGCGCGCTGGCGGCGCATCGCTCGCACCGGGTTTCGGAATGACCAACCGCGTGATCATCGATCAGCACTTCCGCCAGCGCGACCGGCTGGGCCGGCTGCTCGGCTCCTTGGCCTACAATCCGTTCGCGATCGGGCTCGGTCTCGACGAGGACACCGCGGCGTTCATCGACCCCGACGACATGATCGAGGTGG
>JAYUYE010001291.1:0-2316 GCA_043752985.1 Myxococcales bacterium | reverse complement strand
TCAAGTCGCCGTGCAGCGGCATCACGACGAGATCGTGAACGAGCGCAGCCTCGGCGATGTCCTCGCTGACGCGGCGGATCTCGCCCGCACCCGGGAGGAACACGAGGATGTCGCCGTCCAGCTTGTCTTGCCCGAGTCGCCGCACGGCACCGGCGATCTGCTTGCCGAGCTGGCGATCGTCGGGTTGCACGACGTGCTCGATCGTCACTGGAAACGCGCGGCCCTCGGAGCGGATGATCGGAGCGTTCGCAAGGAACGCGGCCACCGGCTCGGCGTCGAGCGTCGCGGACATCACGATCAGCCGCAGCTCGGGACGCTTTGCGCGCAACCGTTCGACCAGTGCGAGCGCGAGATCGCCATCGAGGTGACGCTCGTGGAATTCGTCGATGATCACCGCGCCCACGCCGCGCAGATCGGGATCCGCGAGCAGCCGGCGGGTCAGTACGCCCTCGGTGACGAACCGCAGCTTCGTCGCCGACGATACCTTGCGGTCGAACCGCACCTCGTAGCCGACCTCGGCGCCTAGCTCCACGCCGCGCTCGCTCGCAACCCGCGCCGCCGCGAGCCGCGCTGCGAGTCGCCGCGGTTGCAGCACGATGATCTCGCCGGTGACGAGGCCCGCATCGAGCAGCGCGCCGGGAACCCGCGTCGTCTTGCCAGCACCGGGTGGCGCGACGAGCACGGCCACTCCGCGCTCGCGAACTGCCGCCACCACGTCCGGCAGCACGACATCGATCGGTAACGCGACCCGCACTGCGGCGCACCCTACCTTGTTCTATGCTGCGCGGGATGGTGTTCCCCGCCCCGCCGATGCCGGCCTTCCTGTCGGACCACGCCTCGAACACGCAGGGCCATCTCCGCTACGAGGACTGCGCGCAGGACGGCCGGTTGATCCCGATCGCGATCCCTCCCTCGCTCGGGGCGCTGTTCCAGAACGCGATCATGCGGCACGCCGGGGCACGCAACGCGATCGCCGCGGGCGTGGTCCCGATCCTCACGCGCCAGACGCTCGTCTCTCTCGATCAGCCGGTGCGGATCGACCGCCCGATCGAGATCCGCGCCGGATTTGACCTCGCGCACGCGGCCGAGAATGGCGAGGTCACGCGGCTGTTCATGCGCGCGTGGTCGGAGGTCCACGGGATCGCCGGTCGGATCGGTCCGCGCCAGGTCGAGGGTGCGCTCGCCCTCGCGGGCACGCTGTTCTCCGAGTACACGTTCACGCGCCTGTTCGCGCCGCCGGACCAGCGCAAGGTCACCCGGCTCGAGGTCGAGGGGTATCCGCCGGTCCCCGAGGCGGTCTACGACGCACCGCCGCCGAAGACCGCGCAGGAGGCGCCCGAAGGCGCGACGTGGATCGACGAGCTTGTACCCGACGTCGCCGAGATCGCGTTCGGTCTCGATCAGACGGATGCCAACCAGCACGTCAACTCGCTCGTCTATGTCCGCGTGTTCCTCGACGCCGTCCAGCGCCGGATCGCGAGCGTGGATCGATCGCTCAAGGTGCGCAGCCAGGCGATCGACGTCGCGTATCGCAAGCCGTGCTTCGCGGGCGACCGGGTTCGCTCTCACGTTCGCCTGTTCGAGCACCAAGGAGTCCTCGGAGCCGCCGGTCACATCTCTGGCTCCGACGACAAGCCGCGATGCTACGTGCGCGTTCTGCTCGGGTCCTGACGGATGGTCACCACGCGTGCGTGTAGAAGTCCAAGAAGCCCTTCGCGAGCTTCTCGAGGTCCTCTCGCGGCGCGATCGACTTGAGGTCTTCGCGGGTGACCGGATCGTCCTTGTACTCGGCGACGACACGGATCTGATTCTTGCCGTCGCTGAAGTACAGGGCGTAGGCGTTCGAGAACGCGCTTTCCGGGTTGCCTTGGTCGTCCTTCCCGGACGTGAAGCCGAACTGATAGGTGAAGACCAGCGGCTGCCCGTGGAGCTCGGTCGCGCCGAGCTCCCACGTCGTGTCGGGCCGGTCTCGGAGCTCGTCGGGCAGCAGCATCTTGAGGCCCGCTTCCTTGGCTTTCCACTTGTCGAGCTCCATCGGCAGGCAGTCGAAGCACGGCGCGATCGTCACGGTCGTCGCGAGGATCGGCCGCGCATCGGTCGAGTGACGCACATCGAGCTGCTTGTCCTTGCTGCGGACAACTGCCTGGAAGCCAGGGAACTCGTGCTTCGCGAGCTTCTCGAAGTCGGCCTTGTCGAACGCCTTTGCCGATTGCTTCGGCTTCGTGCCGTCACCCTTGGGCAGCGTGAGGTTCTTGCCCATGGGCACGTTTGCTGAAGATCCATCGGCCGGCTTCGCGACCGCCGAACCCGATCCGG
>JAYUYE010001290.1:0-2317 GCA_043752985.1 Myxococcales bacterium | reverse complement strand
CGATCCGAGCTCCACGGCGTTCGCGCTGCCGTTCCAGGACATCGCGACGTCGAACCACATCGCGCAGTGGACGACCAAGGTCGTCGGCCCGATCCAGTAGTGACCGCGCCGCGTCCGCTAGGCGCGGGAGATCTCGCGCACGACTGCATCGAGCACCTCGACACCCCACGCGAGGCCGGCGACCGGAACCCGCTCGTCGGTGCCGTGGAACATCTCGGCGAACTTGATGCCGGAGTCCTTCTCGATCTTGAGCGGCGCGAAGCCGTACCAGCGCGCACCGGCCTGCGAGAAGTACTTCGCGTCGGTGAAGCCAGGGATCAGGTACGGCACGACCGTGGCGTGCGGTTCGCGGCTCTCGACCTGACGCCGGATCACGTCGAACATCGGTGATGCGACGGGCTCGGTGACCACCGGCGGCGCCGACTTGATGATCTCGAGCTCGACGTCGGGACCGAGCACGGCGCGCAGCTCGCGCATCAAGTCCTCGTCGGTCTGGCCGGGCAGGGTTCGGCCGTCGATCTCGAACTCGGCCACGCCGGGGATCACGTTCGTCTTGGCGCCCGCGCGAACGACCGTCGCTGCCGCAGTGTTCGACAGCAGCGCCGAGAAGCTACGCGCCATCGACATGCTCGGAACGAGGTGCGCGATCCGCGCGAGCAGCTGCGGCCGCGCGAGCAGCTTGACCAGTGGCTGGATCAGCGCGGGCTGCTTTGCACGCATCGCATCGAGAAACTCCGTCAGGTACGAGGTCGCGTGGACCGGGAGGTGCGCGTTGCCAAGACGCGCGAGTGCTTCGCCGAGCCGGGTGATCACCGAGTCGTGCTTCGGCATCGAGCCGTGGCCCGGCTCGCCCGTGATCCGCGCGCGGATCCAGCAGAAGCCTTTCTCGGCGACCTGCACGGGATAGAACGTAGCGTCGCCGAGGTGGAGCGTGAACCCGCCGACCTCACCGAGCGCGTATTCGGCTTCGACCTTCGACCGGTGCTGCTCCACGAGGAAGCGCGACCCGAGATCGCAACCAGCTTCCTCATCGGCGACGGCCGCGAAGATGATGTCGCGGTCGAGCTTCGCGCCAGTTACCGCGAGGTTCCGCATCACGGCCGTGCTCATCGCCGCCATGTGCCGCATGTCGACCGCGCCGCGCCCCCACAGACAGCCCTCGAACTCGTCGCCCGAGAACGGTGGGCGTCGCCACTTCGCGGGGTCGGCCTCGACGACGTCGGTGTGCGCCGTGAGCAACAGCGGCGGCAGCTTGCCCGAGCCGCGATAGCGCGTGACGAGGTTGGTGCGCGCGGGCTCGGCCTCGAGAAGCTCGCACTCGAGCCCCACCTCGGACAGCTCTCTCGCGAGAAACTGCGCGCAGATCCGTTCGTTGCCCGGCGGATTGGTCGTGTCCATGCGCAGCAGCGCCTGGCAGATTCGACGCGTGTCCTCGGCGAGCGACGGCAACGACTCGGCGCGCGACGGCAGGGACATCGGGGCATCGTAGCCCGGAAGCGGCCGTGGGCGGCACGCCCGGAGCTGTCGTCGCGTCGTGCGCGATGAGCGTCGCGTTCAGCCGACTTGCAGCCGCGCGAAGAAACGGCTGATCAAGCTCGGCTTGCGCGCGTACCCCACGTCGAGATCATCGAACGACTCCGCGGCACGTGCCTCGAGCTCCTGGCTACCCGCCGCAAAAAACGCCTCTTCATCCACTGTGAAGGGACGAGCGTCGGGGACCGAGCGCAGTACCGGAGACTTCGAGGTGGACCGACCACGTTTCCGCTTCATCCCGGCCACGCTAACGAACTCGTGTGCGCCGCGTCATTGTGAGTCTTCTCGCACAATGGCACCTCGAAAACTTCGGAGCCGTTCACCGCGCGTGGACGCATTGCGCGGTTAACCGGCGTATCGACCCTCACGAAAAAGTGCCGGCGCGGCGGGCCCAGGGAGGAAAACCCACCGCGCCGGCGAAGGCGGACCGCGGCTACTTCGGAGCGAGCGTCGTCTCGCCACGGACGTCGAGCAGGGGCTCGAGCCGCTTGAACGTCTTGTAGCCAAAGCCCTTCACTCGGCGCAGGTCGGCGGTCCGCTTGAAGCCGCCGTTCTTCTTGCGCCAGGTCACGATGCGCTCCGCTTTTGCGGGCCCGACCGTCGGTAACATCATCAGCTCGTCCTCGGTCGCCGTGTTCAGGTTGAGCTTGCCGGCGACGGTCTTCTTCAGCTTGCGCGATGGAGGTGCGGCCTCCTCATCTGCAGGGTGCGTGGTCGCGGCGAGCTGCGCTGCGGGGGCAGCATTCGCGGTGGCCGAGGTCATCCACGTTCCCCCCATCGCGAC
>JAYUYE010001289.1:0-2318 GCA_043752985.1 Myxococcales bacterium | reverse complement strand
ACATGCGGCCCGCGCGCGTGAACGCCTCGACGATTCGCTTGCCGCTCGAGCGATAGATCTTCGTGTAGTCGACGTACGCCTGGTAGGCGGGACCTTCGTCGCCGGCCTGCTCGTAGACGACGCCGATGTTGAACGCGACGTCGGGCGCGTCCTTTCGCTCGCGGAACTTCCTCGCGTACTCCTGGTAGTGCGCGATCGCTTCCTTGTTCTGGCCGAGCGCCTGACGGAGCAGGCCTGCGTTGTACAGCGCATCGGCGGACTTGCTGCCGGTGCGGAACTTGGCCCACACGAGCTCGTACGCCTTCGCAGCCTTGTCGTAGAAGATGACCCTCTCGTAGACCTGACCGGCAGTGAACGCGGCCTTCTCGCCGATCTCCTGGTTCTTCTCGCCGTACTTCTCTGCGATCTCGAGATAGATGTCCGCGGCCTTCTCGGGCTGCTTCGCCTTCTCGAACATCACGCCGGCATTCATCATGCTCTGCGCGGCGACCTTGGTATCGGTGGTCTCCTTCGGAACGCGCAGGTAGAACGTCGCGGCCTGCTCGTACTTCCCTGCCTCGGAGTACTTGTCGCCGCTCTTCTGGATCGACTCGACGATCAGGCGATCGAGGCGCTCCTGCTGATCCTTGCTCGAGAACGCCTTCGCCTTCTTGAGCTTGCGCGCCCAGTCCTCGATGTTCTCGTAGTCGGCCGCCTTGTTGAGCGACGACAGGATGCGATCGCCGGCGGGGCCCGCGTTCGCGTCGTTTGGATACTTCGTGACGATCACGCCGAATCGTTTGATCGCCTCGTCGTACTCGCCGTAGTCGTAGAACATCTGCCCGTTCTTGAAGATCACGCCGACCAGCGTGGGATCCGCGGGGAACAGTGTCGCGTAGAGATCGATCGCCTCGCCGAACTTCTTGTCGACGGGATACAGCTTCGACTTGCCGATCGTGTCCTTGGGGCGTGCCTTCTCGAACGCGTTCATCGCGTTGAGCAGTGCGTCCTTGTGCAGCTTGCCGACCGGCGCGCTCTTGCCGACCGCGAGGTACTCGTCGCCGGCCTCCTCGACCTTCGACAGCTTGAAGAACAGGATGTCGGCGCGGTAGTAGCGCATCTCGGTGGCGCGGATGTCCGCCGCTTGCGAGCGTGCGCTCCCTCGCTCCATTCCTGGGGCCCCTTTGCCGGTGCCGAACGCCGCGAGGTACTGCTCGTACGCCGCGGCCGCGCGCGTGTAGAGGTTGATGTCGGACTTCTTGTCAGCTTTGTCGCGGCGCTGCGCCTCGCCGTGGATGTTCATCGCCGTGACGCGCGTCAGCTCCTCGGTGGTCTCGAGCGAGCGGGCGAGGGCCTCGCGGTTCTTCTGCGCCTTTGCCCACTCCGTGCTCGGGCCGAAGTTGACGAGAAGAACCTTGATCTCCTCCTGCGCGCGGTCGACGTCGAGGGCGCTCGTCCAGTTCGACACGATCGCGCGCTGAAACTCGGCCGACTTCATCGACTCGGGATCCATGCGGATCAGGAACCGGTAGGCATCCGTCGAGCGATCCCACTCGGCCTGTGCCGCGTAGCTCTCGGCGACCTTGACCATGACGTCGCGCGAGTACTGCTCGCCGTCGATCGAGACGAGGAAGTCGAAGACCTCTTTCGGCGAGATCGAGCGATCCTCGGTGAACACGACCACGAGGTACTCGAGCGCTTCCTCGCGCAGGGAGGCGCTGCGTCGCTTCTGCGCCTCGGTGCCCTCGCGCTCCTGCTTGACCGCCTTGTCGAGGACGCGCTTGAAGTCCTTCGCCGCCTGCGTGGTGTTGCCGAGCTTCCACTCGCACCACGCGACCTTGAAGAATGCGAGGTCGCTGGTCGCGGCCTCTTCGCCGACGTTCTTGTAGGCGTCACGCGCACGCAACCAGTCACCGGTGGCGAAGTGATGCTCGCCGACCATCATCCAGGCGTCGCCCTGCAGCGCCGAACCCGGATACTTGTTGATGACCTCCTGGAATCGCTGCATCGCTTCGATCTCGCGGTTGTCCTCCTTGGCCGCGAACCCGATCAGGTAGGTGACGAGATCCATGCGGCGGAAATCGGGATGGTTGTCGTGGAGATCGCGATAGAGCTTCTCGGCCTCCTTGAGATCGATGCGTGGCTCCTTGGGCTGCACGCACTCGGCCTTCGCCAGCGCGCACTTCTCGACGGCGCGCGCGAAGTCATCCATCCGCACGAGGAACACGCGGCGCGACTCTTCCCACAGCAGCTCGGCGAGCTTGAACGTGCCCTCGGCGCGCGCCTCACCCGACGGCTTCGATGCGAGGAACGCCTCGAGGAGGCCGATCGCCTCGAGC
>JAYUYE010001288.1:0-5940 GCA_043752985.1 Myxococcales bacterium | reverse complement strand
TGTCGATCGACGGTCGCGCCCTGCCGCTGGCTGCGCTGCGGTCGGTGCTCACGACCAAGCCCGGCGCAGCTCTCGACGCGGGTCGGCTCGAGAAGGATCGCCTCGCACTCGAGTCCGAGCTCGCCGCGCTCGGTCACCTCGCCGCGCACGTCGATCCGGCGGCCGTGACGTACGGCTCCTCGGGCGGCGTGTTCGTCACGTTTCAGGTGACCAAGGGCCCGGTGTTCAAGCTGCGTGCAGTGACCGTGATCGGCGCCAGCGAGCGCGAGGCTGGCGTGGTGACGTTGAGCGCAGGCGATGACGCGATCGCGGGTCGCATCGAGCGTGCACGTCAGCAGCTCGCCGAGAGCCTGACGAGGCGCGGGAAGCCGAGCGAGGTCACGGTCGCAACGCGCACGGATCTCGCGGCCGGTGTCCTCGACGTCGAGCTGACCTCGGTCTCGCTCCGTCCGTCGCACTGACGCCACAACCTGGGAAACCGGGCATTCGGGGGCTATGCTGCCCCGCAGTGGGGACGGTCGATCAGACCATGCCAGCGTTGTTCGCCCCGACAGGCGACGACGAGGTCTTCACTCCACTCGCGCAGCTCGGCGCGGGGCCCGATGGCGTCGCAGTCCTCGCCCGCCGCGGCGAGCGCCTCGTCGAGCTACACCAGCTCACGTACGCTCCGAGCTCGTCGCGCTGGGCGCGGCTCGAGCAGCGGGTCCGCGCGATCGGCGCACTCGATCACCCGGCGATTCGCCCGGTGCTCGGGCTCGAGGCCGATCCGCCGGTGTGCGTGCTCGAGGGCGATAGCTTTCCTCCGCTCGCCGAGCTGATCGAGCAGCCCTCGTTCGATCTGGTGCGCGCGCTGCGGCTCCTCCTCGAGCTCGGACGCGCGCTGTCGGCGGCGCATCACGTCGGCGTGTTTCACGGGCGCCTGCACCCGTGGTCGGTGTGGGTCGGTGCGGGCGATCGCCCGCGGATCGAGCTGACCGGTCTCGATACGCGGCCGACCCAGCACGCGTGGGCCGTGACGTGCCGTTCGATCGAGTCGGCCGAGGGACAGATCGACGGCGCCGCGGACGTCTACTCGGTCGGCATGCTTCTTCACCTGTTCGCGACCACGGCTGGCCGCTCCGCCGGCGCGGCGCTCAGCGAGCTGATCCGCGAGGCGACTGCCGCGGATCCCGACGCGCGGCCGCCGATGACCGAGCTCGTGAAGGGACTGCACGCCGCGGCTGCCGGCACCCTCGGCCGCCCGACGCTGCACGACGAACAGGTGCGCGCGTCGCGGCCATCGATGGGCGCGATCATCGGGCGGTTCGAGCTCGTGCGTCAGCTCGGCGCCGGTGCGATGGGGGAGGTCTGGGAAGCGCGCGATCCGGCGGGTGGCGCGAACGTCGCGCTCAAGTTACTGCGCCCCGAGATCGCCGCTGATGCCGAGCTCCTCCGTCGGTTCCGCAAGGAAGCGCGCGTACTCGCGAAGGTCGGCAGCCCGTACATCGCGAACTACATCGACCTCAACGAGGATCGCGGCGTCCACTACCTTGTCCTCGAGCTCGTGGTCGGCGGCAGCGTCGGCGCGGCGCTCAAGCGGATGCGCAAGCTGCCCGAGCGCCTGTCGCTCGAGATCATCGCCGATACCTGTCGCGCGCTCGCCGAGCCGCATCGCCTCGGGATCGTGCATCGCGATCTCAAGCCCGACAACATGATGTTCGTGCGCGCAGGCCTCGAGCTCGAGGCGGCGCCGCTCGGTCAGCTCGTCAAGCTCGGTGATTTCGGGATCGCGCGCATTGCGGAGGATGTCGCCGGTGCGCACGCGAAGGACGGCGCCACGCGTGAAGGCGTCGTGCTTGGCACGCCCGAGTACATGGCACCCGAGCAATGCCAGGGCACGCTCGTCACCCCGGCGACCGACGTCTACGCGCTCGGCTGTTGCTTGTTCACGCTGATCAGCGGCCGTCCGCCGTTCGCGGTCGTCGACGACAATCCGATGGCGGTGATCCTCCAGCAGCTGCGCGAGCCACCGCCCCGCCTGGAGACGGTCGCGCCGGACGCGAGCCCTACCGTCGCGAACCTGATCGGCCGCTGCCTCGAGAAGGATCCACGCAATCGCCCGGCCGACGCGGCCGAGGTGCTCGCCGAGATCGAACAGATGTGCGACGGCGTCGCGGCGCTGATCACTGCGCATCCCGTGCCACCGGTCGAGAACGCGAAGAAGATCATCACGTACACGTTCGAGTGGGAGCTGCAGTCGTCGCCCGACGCGCTGTGGCCGTTCGTGTCGAACACCGAGAAGATGAACCGCGCGACCGGGCTCGAGCCGGTGCGGTTCGAGATCGAGTCGGTCCGCACGGACGCGCGGATCTCCTCGTCGGCGAACACCACGGGCCACCAGCGCGTCGCGGGCATCGCCATGAAGTGGAAGGAGCACCCGTACGAGTGGATCGAGAACAGTCGCCACGTCGTGCTCCGCGTGTTCACAGGCGGCCTGTTGCGCTGGTACGTCGCCGAGGTCCAGCTCGAGCGGACCGCCGGGGGAGGCACCAAGCTGCGCAACACGATCCGCATGGAGCCGCGCGGCTGGATCGCACGGCTGCTCTCGCGCTTCGAGATCGGCGTGAAGTACAAGCGCAACCTCGAGAAGGTCTATCGCCGGATCGATCGCATCCTCGCCGCGAGCCCCAACCCCGACATTGATCCGATCGATCCCGAGGTCGTGCTGTCCTCGGCCGCGCGCGCTCGCATCCAGCGCGCCTCGGATCAGCTGATGACCTCCGGCGTCGAGCCGCGCGCGACCGAGGCTCTGATCTCGTACCTCGGCCACGCCTCCGATCAGGATGTCGCGCGCATCCGCCCGCTCGAGCTCGCCGCGAAGTTCGGCGTCCCCGAGGAAGCGATGATCGACGCCGCGCTGCACGCCGCGAAGCACGGCGTCCTGGGCATGGTGTGGGACGTGATCTGCCCGTCGTGCAAGATCCCGTCGTCGGTCGTCGAGTCGCTCGCGAAGATCGAAGAGCACGCGCGCTGCAAGACGTGCAACATTTCCTTCGACGTCGACTTCAGCCGCGCGATCGAGCTCGCGTTCCGCGCCGCGCCCGACGTCCGCGACGTCGAGACCCGCACCTACTGCATCGGCGGCCCGGCGCACTTCCCGCACGTCGCTGCGCAGGTCCGCCTCGCACCGAACGAGCGGTTCGCACTCGCGCTCTCGCTACCCGCTGGCTACTACGTGCTCCGCAGCCCGCAGCTGACGCGCACCTACGAGGTCCGGGTCACCGCGCAGGGTGGCGTCCGCCGCTCCGACATCACGCTCGGCGTTCCGGCCGAGGTCGCGCTGATGACCGCGGGCGATCAGCTGATCACGCTGCTCAACCCCGAGGCGCGCGAGGTCGTGATCCGCGTCGAGCGCGCCGGTGACCGCGCGTTCGCGCTGACCGCGGCCCGCGTGATGGCGACTGCCTCGTTTCGCGATCTGTTCCCCGATCAGTCGCTCGCACCCGGCCGCCTGATGGCGGTGACCCAGGCGACGCTTGTCGTCGCGCAGGTCGATGACGCGCAGACGTTGTTCCGCGACCTCGGCGACAACAAGGCGTTCCCCGTCGCATCTCGATTCTTCGAGCTCGTCGGTGCGCTCGCGCGCGAGTACGGTGGCACCCTCGTCAAGACGTTCGGGGGGCTCGCGATCGCGGGCTTCGAGCGTCCCGGTCCCGGCGTCGAGGCGGCGCTCGCGCTGCAGGCCGCGGTCGATGCGGATCCGGTCACCATGGGGCTGCGCTGCAAGATCTCGGTGCACCGCGGCCCGATGATGGCGCTGACCCAGGCCGGCAGGCTCGACTACTTTGGCCAGAACGTCGAGCTCGCGCTCTCTCTCGCGGCGGTGACTCCGCCCGGCGTGGTCGCGGTGACCCAGGCCGTCTGTCAGGACATCCAGGTCGCCGAGCGCCTGCACACCACGCCCGATCAGCTCGGGATGCAGCCGCTGCCCGGGGGCAGCTGGGTGCTGCAGATCAGCGCGCGGCGCGGCAATGCGCGCGTGCTACCGGCGGTCGTCGAGAGCAGCGCGTCGACGATCGTGCAGTAGCGCGCTCACGGGCTGATCCGTCGAGGTTCGTCCAGGTCGTGATCACGACCATCTACCGGGCTACTCGCAGGGTAAGGCGGTCGTGAAGGCACGAACGTCATCGAGCGCGCCGTCGAAGTACGCACCTGCCGGGTTCCAGACCACGTTGCGACCGAGGCGCGGCGCGAACGTCGACACGAGATCGGTGGCGGGAACCGCGAGGTCTCCGACCTTGCGACCATCGATGCAGATGTTGACCATCCCGCCGGTGTGGGTGATCCGGAGGAAGTGCCATGCTTGGTCCATAGGGTACGCAACGGTCTTGATCGCGAACGTCGGCATGTTGCAGGGAGGCCCGGTGCACGTACAGGTGACGACATCGAGGCTCTGCACACTGCCACCGGCGTCGTAGATCACTGCGCCGAGCCCACCGCCGCTGTTGAGATCCTCGTCGGAGACGATCCATGCGCCGTACGGATCGACGAGCGCGTCGTGCTTGACCCACATCTGGATCGTCGTATCGCCCGTGCGGTCGAGCAGGTCCGTGCCCTTGTAATAGTGATTGACGGTGATGTCACCTGCTTGCCCGTGTTCCACGAACGGACCCGCAGCCAGCACCGGCGGGACGGGCTCGGGCATCTGCGAGTAGTCGCCGTACGTGAAGTCGGCGCCGCACAGGTTGTCGACGGTGTTGCCGGTCGCTGCGGAGAAGTTGAGAGCGAGCTGGCATCGCGACGGGAACACCGCGCCGGTCCTGTTGACGAATAGCTGCACGGCGACGCTCGACGCACCCATCGCATCGGGGGCGAGGGCGACGAGGAAGCGATCGCCCGCGAGCGCATCGAGGGTGATCGCACGATCGAGCGTGACGCCCGGCATCGCGGTCGCCGTCGCCAGCACGTCCTCGCGGCTGTTGCGATAGATGCGGACGATCTGCGCCGAGGTTCCGCTCGGAACGTGAACGCGCAACGTCAGCTGGATGACGTCGCTCGTCTCGACCGTGTACTCGAGCGCGGGATCCGCAGCGCTCGTCGCTCCGCCGGACGACACGAGGAGCGCGCCGGCGAGCTGGCTGCACGCCGCCGCCGTGGGCTCGTCGATACAGGTCGTGATCTTGGTTCTCGGGTCGCTGCCGATGAACACGTTGTCAGTCGCCGTCATCGGGGTCCACTCACGCGTCCGCCGATCGTCGAGGTAGCGCCAGCGGCCGGTCGACCCCGTGGGTGATCCGTCGAAGTCCGTGGCGGCGTCGCCGATGCAGCCGGCGGGGCAGCTACTCGCGATCGGGCCATCGGTGCCGCCGTCACCGTCACCGTCGTTGTCGCCGCGCGAATCGAACAGCGACTGCCCGCAGCCAGCGAACGTCACGAGAGCCAACGCGGTGCGGATCAGAACCACAGCTCACCTCCGAGGAATGTCGGCACGGTGGTTCCGTGCCGGGCGCCTGCAAAGCTCGCGAACGACTCGAGACGCAGCGCGAACCCGGGTACCGGCCGGTAGCGAACTCCGAGGCCGATCGCGCCGGCGACAAACGTCTCCGACATCTCGCCGTCGGTGAACGAGATCGGCACGGCCCCCACCACGTGGAGCGCCAGTGCGGAGCCGGCGACGCGGACACGCACGCTCGGTATCACCGTGTACGCGACGATCACCACATCGGCGCCGAGCTCGAGCCGCGAGCCGAGGGCGACCCCGAGTCCGACCGACGGTGCACCGGTCTCGCCGATGCGACGAAGATTCGTCCCGAACCCCGCGCCGAGGCTGAACCGTTTCGCCTTCGCCGCCGCCGCTCGAGCGCCGGATCCGGTCGTGCCCGCGACCGGACCCACGCCCTCGATCGGATCGGGCGGGAGCTCGGCGAGGTTGAGATCGACGGTGAGCTCGTCGCCCGAGGC
>JAYUYE010001287.1:0-2320 GCA_043752985.1 Myxococcales bacterium | reverse complement strand
CGTCACCCGCCGGAAGCCGGACCTCGATCA
The DNA here is from genome assembly GCA_043752985.1 of Myxococcales bacterium. Taxonomy (GTDB): domain Bacteria; phylum Myxococcota_A; class Polyangia; order Haliangiales; family Haliangiaceae; genus JABFXX01. Next base: position 2,290 of record JAYUYE010001287.1, on the reverse strand, counting down.
CGCGCGCCACCTGCGTGACGATGTCGACGGGACCGATGCGGCCGAGCTGCGCACGTGCTTGCCCGAGGAGGAACTGGTGGAGCGCTGCATCCGCAGTCGGCATCTTGCGGGTCAGCACGTCGCGCGAGACCGCGAAGCCGCAGTCCGCAGCCTGGAACCGCACGTGCGTACCGAACCGTTGCGCGACGACATCCGCGCCCTTCTTGCGGCCGTGCGAGAACCACACGCGCGATAGCGGCACCGGCTGGCCGAGCACGCCGCTGAACTGCCGGATCAAGTACGCGAGCGTGTACTCGTTGAGGCTTGCGCCCAGCGTGTCCCGCTGCGCGGCGATGGACAGGTGAAGCTCGCCGCTGTCGGCCGCGATCGTCAGGTGGAAGCGGAGCACTGGATTGATCAGCGTCGCGAAGTCGGTGATCACGCGGAGGCCGTCCTCGATCGTCGGTGCGCTCCTCACCAGGAACTCGGCGACACCGAACGCGCCGGCGGGGATGCGCTCGGCGAGATCGAGCCCGAAAAGCTCGCTACCGAGAGCAGCGCCCGCGAGGTCGATGAACTTCTGGATCCGTGCGAGCGGCGCCGTGATCTCGCCACGCAGCGCATCACCAGGAAGTCCCGCCTCGACGAGGAGCGGATTGGGATCGATCGCTTGCTTCACGAGCTCCGCGGCGATCACCGGGACCATGCGAAACGTGAACAGAACGCCGGAGTGGGTGCGTGTTGCGGTCACGTCATCACCTCGTGATCGGCGTGTTGGCGCCGGCGGGAAGAAAGGCGGCCCAGAAAAATGGGTGTGCGTACTCGGCGCGGCCCTGGATCTCGAGCTGGACGTCGCGCAGCGCCGAGCTCCGCGGCTTGCCGTCCTTGAGTCGCTTGTAGTAGCCGGACATCAGCTCCTTGGTCGCGACGTCGTCGACTTGCCACAGCGACATCACCAGGCTCTCGGCACCGGCGATCACCAGCGCGCGGCGGAGACCGTAGACCCCGTCGCCGTTGGTCACCTTGCCGGCTCCGGTCTCGCACGCGGACAAGACGACCAGCTGCGTGCCCCACAGATCGAGCCCGGTCGCCTCCATTGCCGTCAAGATCCCATCCTCGGTGCCCGATGACAGCTTGTTGGCGCCCGCGAACGCGAGGCCCGAGCGAAGCAGCGGGTTCTCGTAGGTCGACGGCGGTGGAGCGGTACCGCCCTTCGGTGGCTCCTCGTCGGGGAGGAAGAAGCCATGGGTGGCGAGGTGGAGAATCTTAGGGCCGTGCACGCGCTTGACCTCGCCTTCGGTCGCCTTCGCGCCGCGAAAGATCGTCATCCCCCGCATCGTCTTTTCGACCTCGGTCGCTTCCTCTCCGGTCGCTGGCAACGCGGGCCACGACAGCGAGGCGAGATCCGCGGAGCGCCGGCCCCGGGTCTTCGGCGCATCGCCCTTCGGAGCGGGCGCACCGTCAAACGTCGGGTCGGCGAAGATCACGCCCCCACCCTGCGCCGCTGTCTTCACGTTGAGGCGCAGGAGGTCACGGCCGGACGTCAGGTACGTGAACGTGAACCGCTTGATCAAGAACTGCTGCTTGTCATCGACGAGCGCGGAGAACGGCACGACGTTCAGCGTTCCGTCGGGCGCGATCAGAACGTTCGTGGCACCGCCGAGTTGCGGGATGATCTTCGCCATCGTCAGGTCGTAGAGCGTGCGGCCCCTGGCAGCGGCCTTTGCGTCCGCGGGATCCGACAGCGCCTTGCGGAACTTCTCGACCGCCAAATCGATCGCTGCGGCCGAACCGAGATCGATGAACACCGGGTCACCCGTCCGCCCGACGACATATGCCGCGTACTGCCGCGGCAGCGGGGCGTACTTCGGGCTGTACGTGATCTTGGGATCGCTCGGCTGGAAGTTCACGATCTCGATCAGGCGCGCGTCCTTCGGGATCAGCTTCTGGACGGCGGGCAGCTCGATCGCCTGGCTGACCACGCGATAGGCTGCGCTCTTCTTGCCGACCTCGAGCTCGAGCTTGTGGATCTGGTCCTCGAGCGCGGTGATCTCCTTCGCGTAGGTCGCCTCGCCCGTCGCGGTCGGCCCGGCGACCGTCAGCTTGGCGAGCTGCGTGCGCGCGCTCGCGAGATCGTCGAGCAGCTTCTTGTCGTCGGGCGACAGCTTGGACCGGATCGTGGCGAGGCTCGCCGCGGCGGCATCGAGCACGCGGCCCTTGCGGCGGAGCAGTGTCGTCAGCCCGAGCCGTGCGGCCGACGGGCTGTTCGGCGCGAAGCCGAGCTGGAAGTCGACCGCGAGGTCCATCTGGT
>JAYUYE010001286.1:0-2323 GCA_043752985.1 Myxococcales bacterium | reverse complement strand
CTTTGGCTGGCCCGCACTTCCGCCGCCGAAGGAGGGGGCGTTGTGGTCGTTGGTGTCGATGCTCGGGATCCTCGCTGCGCTGTTCGGCGTGGCCGCGGCCGCGCTCGGCGTGTACCCGCTGTGGAACGGACGCGCTCTGCACGCTGGGCTCGTTGGCGGGGGGCTCGCAGCGGTGGTCGCGGGGAGCGTCCTGACGGCGCTGCGCTACCCGCGATCGAACCTGCCGAGTGCGCGTGCGATTCGCCAGAAAGAATGACGGCGCAGACCTGCGTGTTAGACATGGAAAGGTGCGCGCTGCCGTTCTCGTCCTGATCGTCCTGATCGTCCTGGCGGCGTCGGCTGCGGCCAAGGGCTGGCCGACTCCGGCGGGCGGCCGCTCGACGTCGGGCGGGCCCGAGGTGCTGTTCACGTTCGACGACGGCCCGAACCCGACGACGACGCCCAAGGTTCTCGACATCCTCGCGAAGCACCACATCAAGGCCGTGTTCTTCATGGTCGGCGAGATGGTCGACACCCAGAACAAGAAGGTCCCGGCGATCATCGAGCGGATCCTTCGCGAGGGTCACGTGATCGCGAACCACACGATGCAGCACAAGGATCTGTGCCGCACGAAGACCACGCTCGAGGCCGCGATCGCCGACATCGATGACGGCAGGACCGCGATCGAGAAGGTCGCCGCGGTTCCGATGGTGTGGTTCCGCGCTCCGTTCGGTGTCCGCTGCGACCGGCTCGACGAGCTGCTCGCCGAGCGTGGCATCGAGCACTTCCACTGGGATCTCGATCCACAGGAGTGGAAGCACGGCGACAAGACCAAGACCGTGACCTACGTCACCGGGTCACTCGCCCGCTCGAGCGACCGCAACGTGCTCCTGATGCACGACATCAAGCCGGTGACCGTCGCCGCGCTGCCCGAGATCCTGGCGTGGCTCGACGCGGAGAACGCAAAGCGAACCAAGGCGAACCAGAAGCCGATCCGGATCCTCCAGGCGCCGGAGCTGGCGATCGAGCAGCTACCTGCAGGCCTCGTCGCGTTCGTGCGCGACACGACCAAGCGACTGCGCGGGCTCCGCGGCGATCTGGTGAGCGTCCTGCCGTAGTACGCTGGCCCGATGTCGCGGTGGCCATCGCTCGTCCTCCTCGTGAGCGCCTGCGGGGATGGGATCGAGCCGCCGCCGCCCGATGGCCCGACCGGGACTCCGTCGGTCGCAGGCACGCCGGTGTCGTCGTTCGAGACGAGCTCGTGTGCAACCAGCTCGGTGCTCGCGCTGTCGACGCAGATCGCCGAAGAGGTCGACTGCATCATGCCCGGCCAGCTCGTGCCGTTCACCGAGACCCCGGTGCTCACGTTCACGGGCTCCGCCGTGCTGCCCTACATCTCGATGGTCGCGCGTACCGATCTGCTCGCCGCCGCCGCCGCCGCCAATGGCCGCACGATGAAGATCAACAGCGGGTTTCGAACGGTCGTGCAGCAGTACCTGCTGGTTCGCTGGTTCCAGCTCGGGCGCTGCGGCATCCCGGCAGCTGCCGACCCGGGACGCTCGAATCACGAGAGCGGACGCGCGCTCGACATGTCGAACTACAGCGAGTGGATCACGACACTCGGGCAGCACGGCTGGTCGCACAACGTGCCGGGCGATCCGGTGCACTTCGAGCACCTGGCGTCGCCCGATATCCGCGGCGCAGACATCCTCGCGTTCCAGCGGCTGTGGAACCGCAACGCGCCCGACGATCAGATCACCGAGGACGGCGACTTCGGGCCGGCGACGGCGGAGCGCGTGAAGAAGGCGCCCGCCGAGGGCTTCGGCATTGGCGCGGTCTGCGGCAGCACGCGGCTACGGGGATCGACGGAAGGTGTCGAACTGACCGTCGATCCGCGCGTGCTGGCCGGTGGTGAGCGTGTTCACGCACCCGTCGTCGGTGGAGTCCATGTAGTTCCGGACGGGGTCGTCACCACGGGCTCCGCAGGTGTCGCGACCGACCGGGCATCCGAATGCGGGCATTGAGGACGGCCGTCGCGATACGGCGCTGACTGTACTGGGTCGGGAACGTCGCGTAGCCGATCATTCCGTTCCCCGGATCGGCGGTGTAGAGGTTGGGATCGCGAACACATCGAACATGTCGAGCGCGATCCGAACGCGTCGGCGCGCCACGCGGCCGTGTGGTAGGGTGCCCGCCGAGCTCATGTTTCGGATTCGTCAATCGTATCAGGAAGATGTCGAGCAGGTGCTCGCGGTGGCGGAGCACCTCGACACCGTCAACCTTCCGGCCGAGCGCGACCACATCAAGGGCATTCTCGATCGGTCCGAACAGGCGTTCGCGGCCG
>JAYUYE010001285.1:0-5954 GCA_043752985.1 Myxococcales bacterium | reverse complement strand
CGACGAGCGGATCGATGTCCTTGACCACGGTGCTCGCGAGCGGAGCGCGCAGCGCGGCCGGCAGCGGGATCGGCGCGAGCGCGAGGGCTGCACGCCGGAATGCGGGGTCAGGATCCGCGAGCGCGGCGGCGAGATCGATCCCGATCCCGCCCGTCGTCATCCGGCCCGAGGTCGGCGCCGTCGCGCCCGCACTCGACGCGTGAACGCTCGCATCGAGCGCGGCCGCGACGTCGAGCGCGACGACGCGGACCTCGATCCAGCGCGTGCGGTCGACCGCGATCTCGCCCCAGCGGTCGCGCCAGCGCAGGATGTCCTCGGGGGCGATGTCATCGGGAAGGTCGCCCTGGCTGACGTCGCGCGCGACCTCGCGAGCAATCGTCCGTCCAGCCGTCGCGGCGGGGACGGCCGTCCGGCGATCGGGCCCGGCGGCCTCGGCGGCCAGCGGCTCGAGTAGCTCGATCCGGTCATCGGTGGCCGTCGCGGCGGCGATCCCGGCCATCCGCGTCGCGCGGTCGGGCGAGGTCAGTGCTTGCTCGACCACGAGCGGTCCGGCGAGGACGCCCTGGTGAGCGGCGCGCTCGAGGTCGCCGGCCTCCATCGCGGTCTTCATCGATGCGATCCCGGCAGCGCCGATCGCGATCAGGTGCAGCCAACCCACGGGCTGATCCTGCGCCCGCGCGGGAATTGTTTCAGTTGTCGGGCGGAAAAATTGACAGGGTGATGATGCGTTCAGTACGGTGAGTCCGTTCAGTAGATCACAAGAAGGTGGCCATGGCCGACGCGCTCACTTCGCGGCAGCGGGAAATCCTCGATTTCATTTCAAGTTCCATTGTAGAGCGCGGGTTTCCGCCGACGCTGCGCGAGATCGGGGAGCACTTCCAGATCCGATCGACCAACGGGGTGAACGACCACCTCAAGGCACTGGAAAAGAAGGGCCACCTGCGGCGCGAGGACCTGAAGTCTCGAGCCATGCGACCGATCATCCAGTACCCGGATGGCGGCGCCGAGGTCGTACCGCTGCGCCGCGGGGCGGCGATGGGAACCGGCAATGTGCAGCTCGTCCAGGAGGACGACAACATGGCCGACATCCCGATCCTCGGCCGGGTTGCGGCCGGCCAGCCGATCCTCGCGGTCGAGAACGCCACGGATACCGTTCGCGTCGACCGGGTACTGATTGGCAATCATCGCGAGGTGTTCGGCCTGCGCATCGTCGGCGAGTCGATGATCGACGACGGGATCTTCGACGGTGACTACGTCTTCGTGAAGAAGACGCCGACGGCGAACCCCGGAGACATCGTCGTCGCCATGATCGAGGGCGAAGCGACCGTGAAGCGCTACTACCCCGAGGGCGACAAGATCCGGTTCCAGCCGGCAAACTCCAACATGCTGCCGATCATCGTCAAACGCTCCGATTTCAAGAGCGTCGACATCATCGGCATCGTGGTTGGCATCTACCGAAAGCTGTAGCGCGCGGTAGCTTCGGCGAGGGGTCGCTACCGAGGCGCACGCGTCGCTGCCAGGTGAGTTAGGTCAGCGTACGGACTAGAAAATCGGGCAACCAATGCCCGGTTCATATGTCACACTGAAACCGCGGTGGCCCGTCGACAACGAGCATATCGCAGCCGCTGGCTGCTGGGGCCTGCCGTCTTCGCAGCCGTCGCGGCCCAAGGCGCGGCGTATCTGGCCTACGCCCTGTCGCTGCCAACGCCGCGGCCGCACCTCTCGGTCCGGCTCGAAGGCGAGGGCACGGGGCAGGTCCTCATCACGCGTGCGACCGACGGCATGACACTGGCGCGCTGCGTCCCCCCGGTGGACGAGCTCGGAGACATCCGCGAGATGGCGTTGATCCCGTCGATCTCCGCGACCATGCAGCGGCTCTCGGATCTGATCGCACATCGCAATGATCCGCCGGTGCTCCACGCGATGCGCGAGATCGAAGGTCCGCGCTGCCGCATCGAGGTCGACCCGGGAACGCAGGTTCGGCTGACGGCGGTGCTCGGCGAGCGGGCAACGTTCGGCGGGTACCAGCAATGGCCGATGCGCACGCCGGCCGAGCTCGTACCACTGCTCGGCGATCCACTCGCGAAGTGCGGCGGGTCCGGCGACCTGATGGAGCAGGCGGCATCTGGCGATGCGCTCGATTGCCCGCTGACGGTCACCGCAGATACCGACGTCGCCGCCGAGTTCGGCAAGCAGCCCGAGGAGATCGACGTCGCGTTCGCCGACGACGCGAAGATCGCAGAGCTCGTGAAGCCGCTGACGCCGACTGCGCCGCCCACGCCGCCCACGCCGATCGATGCCGAGAAGCTCGCCGACAAGCCGCTCGAGGTCGCGATCGCGCCGCCGCCGAAGGAGCTCAAGCCGCTGCCGCCGCCGCAGATCCAGCCGCCGCCGCCGCCGCCCGAAGAGAAGAAGAAGCTCGAGCCGCCGCCACAGAACATGGTGATGGTCGAGGTCAAGGACGACAAGAACGTCAAGGACAAGGCCCCCGACGACGCCACGAAGCTGTCCGACAAGAATCGCGACGTCGAAGAAGAGACGCACGCGAAGGACACGAACCTCGACAAGGAATCCGAGGGCAAGGTCGCCGCGTCGGTCGAGAACGACAGCAAGGCCACCGAGGTTGGCGGTCCCGACGACAAGATCCGCCAGCTCGAGGAAACCGAGGCCACGACCGACGAGCGGATCAAGGACACCGATCACTCGGGCAAGGACGAGACTGCAAAGGGTGTGATCGTCGGCGAGGGCGGCAACGACGGCGAGGACGGTACCGGGCCGAGGGAGCCGGGCGTGCTCGCGATGCGCGGCATCGGCGGTCGCGGCGCGCTCCAGGATCAGACCAAGGACGGCAAGAAGGCGGGCAAGCAGGGCGCCCCGGGTCTCAACACGCCGTTGTCGTTCCAGGACTACGAGCGGATCATGGGCAAGGAGAAGGTCGACGACGAGCGCCAGGTCGCCGCGCGCAAGATGTCGGCGCGCAAGGGCCGCTGGGAGCGCAAGCTCGCGGCGGTCAAGAGCTCGCTCGAGAACTTCGTCCCCGACGTTCGTCACGGCAACCAGACCGCGCTCAAGACGCGCGCGCATCCGTTCGCGCTCTACGTCGCGCGCATGCACCGCCGCATCCACGAGCTGTGGGGCTTTGGCTTCCTGGAGTCGCTCGACGACAAGAGCGCGGACTACCCGCTCAACAACCCGGACCTGTGGACCAACCTCGAGGTCTCGGTCAACACGGACGGCAGCGTGCACAAGGTCACGATCGCGAAGACCTCGGGCAAGACCGAGTTCGACGTCGCGGCGATCGACACCGTGCTGTCGTCGGCGCCGTACGAGCAGACACCCGAGGCGATCCGGTCCGTCGACGGCCGCGTCTACCTGCGCTGGGGCTTCTATCGCAACTGGCGCCAGTGCGGCACCTTCAACGTCGAGCCGTATATCCTGTCCGAGGTTCCCGACGACGGTGGCGTCGGCAACCTCGATGACGGTGAGCTCGTCCGCAACACCGCCAAGCTGCCCGGCAAGAAGAAGGCGCCGATGGGCGACAAGCCGGTCACGCCCGACGACGGCCGCTCGAAGGAGCGCGTGTCGCCGGTGTCCTCGGTCACCGACAAGGAGGCGCTGTTCGCCGCGAACCTCTGGGTGTCCGCGTTCGCGACGGCGTCCGTCGACAAGCTCGTGAAGTACTCGACGGTGCCGTTCTATGCCGGCGGGAAGGTCGCCGCGGAGACGCAGGGCGACCTCAAGGACATGTACAGCGGGCTCGTCGTCGAGTCCGGCCCGATGAAGGACTGGAAGCTGCTGACTCCCGCAGAGTACGCGAGCGGAAACGGCGCCCTCCCCGAGGGCAACCTCGTGCTTCAGGTCCGCACCGCGAAGGAGCAGTTTGCCGTGGTTCTCACCCGCACCAAGTCCGGCGACTACCGCGCGACGCAGCTCGCTCGTTAAGAGGGCGCGGCTTCGAGGACCTTCAGGACCTTCGCAGCGAACAGTCCCTTCGGTCCCTGCGCCTCGTCGTACTCGACGGTCTGGCCCTGGATCAGGGTGCGAAACCCCTCACCGGAGATCGACGAGTAGTGGACGAACACGTCCTTGCCATCGTCCTGACGGCTGATGAAGCCGTATCCCTTCGCATCGTTGAACCACTTCACGGTACCGCACGCCATCTACTACCTCCCTCTACACATCCAGCCACACCACCTGTGGCCAGCGCTCTTGGTTTGACCATTCGCCGTGCACTCGCTCAATAACAATTTCCGAGAAAGCGTCCGCGGTGTGCAAATGTTCATTGATAGCGAAACGCTTGGATCGACTCGAGTAAGCCGGAGCACGGACGAATTCCGCGAGAACCACGGGCAGTGGCGACCCATTCGAGCGGACGTCACCCGGAACCGCAGGTCGCCAAGATTCCGGCGCCGGCCCGGGTCACCGACATGCACGGCGCGGCCAATGCGCCCTTCGCGCATGCAGCAGACCTGCCGATGGTCTGCGATGTGGCACCGTAGATGTCGTGAGGATTCGCGACGCGCTGGTGATCGCGGCGTTCGGCTGCGGCAGTCCAGTGCGACCGGCCGCACGCGGTGAGCCTGTCGCCGTCCCCACCGATGCGGTGACCGCCGCGGCGACATCGGTGTCCGCGCTCGTTCGGTTCGACGGCCAGCGCCGGAAGATCGAGGCACCGCACGGAGGCGTGATCCGTCGGCTCGCCGTGACCGCTGATGGCACCGCTGCGCTCACCGAGGACGAGCTCGGAGGAATCCGGTTGTGGCCGATGCTCGACGGCACACTCGAGCCACGGATCGTCGACCTGCCGGTGACGCGTGGCCTCGCGATCACGACCGAGCCGCGCGGGTTCGTCGTGGCCGCGCTCGACCAGGTCGGCGGCGTGGTGATCCAGGTGATCGATCGCAACGGCATCGCGCTGCAGCGGGCGGTGCTGCGTGCAGATCCCGCACATCTCGGGATCGAGATGACGTCGCGCGGCGTGCTCGGGTGGCGCGCCGATCAGATGATCGTGCGGTTCGCCTTCGACGGCACGCTGACCGCGCAGCTCCCGCTCGAGGCCGGGCAGCGGATCGTTTCCCTCGCGGTCGCCGGCGAGCGAGCAGTCGCGGTGATCGCCACGGAGACCAAGCAGCGCGCACGCTGGCTCACGCTTGGCCATGCACTCTCGTGGGGAGCGTGGATCGATGCCGGCGACGAGGTTGGTGGCGTGGTCGCGGTGTCTCCGAGCGGCAAGCGATTCGCGAGCGCGCGCCATCTCAAGGCGCAGGGCACGCCGCAGGTCGTGGTGATCGAGACCGCCACGGGCAAGGTGCTCGCGAACGTGACGGTCGCGGTCGCGAGCTCGCTGGGCTTTCTTGACGACGATCATCTCGCCGTAGCGCAGCAAGCAGGCTCGGTGCGGTGGATCGATCTCGGGACGCAGCCCGCCGCGGCAGCTCCACGCGCGGGAATGACCACGGATCTCGCCGACGCGGGCACGATGACGGTCGCCGGCGGGCGTGCGATCAGCATCAGCAACAGCGAGCTGATGATCACGACGCCGAATTCCGTGAGCTACCTCGGCTACGACCTCGAGACCCCGGCAGTCGCTGCGGTCGGTCTGAACGGCCAGCTCCTCGTCGGTGTGCGCGAGAGCTTCGCGCTGCTCGACGCGAACCTCGACGCGACATCACTGCCTGCGCTCGGCGTTCCGGCCACCGCCGCGGTCTCGGAGCTGCGCTGGGTCGGCGGCGCGACGTGGCTCGTCGAGTGGTCGCAGATCAGCGACGGCAAGACGTCGCTCGTCGTGGTCGACCTCGCCAGCGGGAAGCCCGCGAAGACGCTGCGCAGCGCGATGCCAATGGTCGGGCTCCTGCTCTACGAGCCGAGCACGAAGCTGGTGACGCTCTCGCTCGGCGCAACGCCCGAGGTCGCTGTGTTCGACCCGGCGCGGCTCGCGCTCCACGCGATCTCGG
>JAYUYE010001284.1:0-5954 GCA_043752985.1 Myxococcales bacterium | reverse complement strand
CCGCCGTCGTGAAGCCCGTTGCCATCAAGCCCAAGCCGGTGGCCCAGCCCGCCGTCGCGAAGCCCGCCGTCGCGAAGCCCGCCGTCGCGAAGCCCGCCGTCGCGAAGCCCGTTGCCATCAAGCCCAAGCCGGCCATCACGAACAAGCCGACTCCCAAGCCTGCACCGCCGCCGATCAAGAGGAAACCGAAAGCCGATCTCTTCGATCGGCGCGACTAGCTAGCTACAGCGTCAGCGCGACGGTGTACGTGCCTTCTCCCGACGTCGCGGTCCCCGTGACCATCGTCGCACCCGGCACACGAGCGACACCGGCACCGTCGGCCTGGAGCCTTCCGGCGAACGTCAGATCCACGGTGGCGTCGCCGACGATGTCGCCGGTCATGTGATACGTGCCGGTGAGCGTCCCCGAGAGCGTTCCGGTCGGAATGCCTTTGAGCGACAGCACGAGGTACGGCTGCAGCGCCGGGTCGAGGTCGGTGTCGTAGGTGATCTCGATGTTGGCGTCGTCGAGCACGACGACACCATCGGTGTAGCCGACCATGCCGACGCGCAGGCGCATGCCCTTGTTGGCCGACGAGCCTTGATCGACCTGCCCCGTGATCACGAGCGTGCCGGACCCGACCCCGGCCGTCATCTGCGGCGGGATGTTCGCGCTGCTTGCCGCGTTGAAACCGGCGAAGCCGAGGGTGAGCGACTTTCCGATCGATGCATCGAGGCCGACGTAGGCACGACGCGCTGCTTCGTCCGAGTCGATGTCGCCGTCGTCCGCGCAGCCGGCGAGGGCCAGGACTGCGAACAGAGCACCAAGAGTTACGTTCGTCATGAGGTCCTAGTGGGAGCCGAACCTCGCGAGGTCACAGGTTTTTCCGCGCACGACGTAGTCAGGTGTACCCGCGTGTCACGGCGCGAGGCCCGCGCTCTCTGTGATCCGTTCACGCAGCTCGCGGCACCCCGTGTTCAGTAGCGGCCGCCGAATACGACCCCGCCACCCCCGGCGCCAACCGTCGGCGTCAGGTACAGAGCGTGCTCGCTGCTCGCCGCAGCCGTCGGTGCGATCAGATAGAGGACGACGCCACCGACGATCGCCGCACCGCCAGCGATCGAGATCACCGTCGCGACATTGGCGCGGCTGCGCGCGTCCCCGGTGATCTTGAGGCCCTCTGCGGTGCACATCGACGTCGAGCCCATGCAGTGCTGCTCGAGCGCGTCCTTGTAGTTGCCGCGCGCCGACAGCGTGAGCGCCGAGGCGACACCGATCGCGACACCCCCCGTGGCCATCAGCGCGATGCCGGCGATCCGCTGTGTGCGGCCCGGCGCCGGCGCAGTCTCCGGATCGGGTTCGCCCGGCTTCGTCTTGACGATCGGCTTCGACTTCTTCGGCTTGCCCGTGCGCTTCGGGATATCGAGCGTGACCTCGGAGCTACCGCCGCGCTCGACCGGCGCCATCTTCCGCTTTTTGGCCCCGTCGACGAGGAACTCGATCAGGTGGGGACCCGGATCCATGCGCTGCTCGATCCCGAGCGTGGCGAGGACCACCGGCTTGCCATCGATCGTCAGCGTCTCGAGCACATCGGGGTCCGCGCCCTCGGGGACCTTGATCGTGACGCGCGGAACGTTGGAGTCGAGCTCGGCTGCGAGCTCCTTGATCTTCGTTGCGCGGTCGTCCTTGCCCGCGACCGCCATCGTCTCGGCGGCGGTGTACCAGCGGTATGCGGTCGCGAGGCGGCCCCACTCCTCGAAGCAGCGCGCAACGTTGAGCTTGGCTCCGATGCCCGGATCGATCTTGTCGACCTCCTCGAAGGCCGCGCACGCATCGGCGTACTTCTTCTCGGCGAGGAGCTTCTTGCCCTTCTTGAACAGCTTGTCGGCCTTGTCGGCGCTTGCAGGCGCGCTCGCGGCGGTGAGGAGCGCAACAACGAGGAGTGCTCTCATGGGGCCACCGTGAACACGCCGCTGTCGTGGTAACCGACCGAGACCGGCAGCGATCGCACCGACAGATCGCCATTGGCGAAGCCCGGGAAGCTCCCCGCGTAGGTGACCGCGCGCAGCGTGTACAGCTTGCCGGGCACGAACACGTCTGGCGGCAGCGACAGCTCCTTGGTCGGGCCCGTTGCCTCGATCACGAAGCGATATGTGAGCGCGGTGTTCGCCATGTTCGGCACGAGCTCGTAGAGCTGGACCTGAAAGACCGTCCCGATGCCATTCGCGATGAAGCTGACATTGGCCTGCGTTGGCTTGGGGACCGACAGGCCATCACTGGACAGCGGCACGCCGTTGATCGTGATCAGCTCGGGTAGCGCCGCCGGCAGATCGAGGACCATGGCCGGCGTCGGCTCGATGTACGTGAACAACTCGGAGCGCAGCGTGACCGGCAGCGTCTGACCGAGCGGGGTGACGGTGCGGCTCGCGCTGGTCGCCCACAGGACCACCGAGCGCCAGCCTTTGGCGACGAACGGATTGCCGTACAGCGTCGAGAGCGGCGGATCCGCTGCGTCCACCACTGCAGCGTTCAACGAAATGCCACGAAACGCGGCTTGGTCGACGCCGGGCGCCGCAGTCACGCTCCACGACATCGCCGGCACGCCCATCGCCGGACGCAGCGGCGCGTAGCGGCCTGCGACGAGCATCGGCTGGAGATCCGCGGTCACCGTCTCGGCCGCCGCGACGCCGGTCATCGCGCCGGAGATCGTGTCGTCACCGGTCTGCTCGAACGGCGCCGCTTCCAACACACCCGTGAGGCGATTGCCGGTGTAGCGGATGAGGAGGACCGCATCGCTGGCCGTGATCCTCTCGTGGTCGCGACCGGTCTGTTTGTTCGTGGATGTGAACGCGAAGCTGACCGGCCCGAGTACGGTGAGGCCCATGTCGACGAGCGGCAGCTCCGCCGCGACGAAGCCACGCGCATTCCACGTTCCGACCGACCAGAACTGAAAGCTCTGCCCGGTGACGTACGCCGTGGGCAGCGTCGCGGAGACGGTCAGCATCGCGCCGGCAGGTGCGGGCTGGGGCGACGGATGCTCGTAGACGGCGAACGCCTGTTTGTGAGCTCGCGTATCGAACTGCAGCACGCGCTGCAGAGGCGTCGGGAAGTCGGGAAGGGTGAACTGCACTGCGGGCGTGCCGGCGGCGATCTCGGCACTCCACAGCCCGACAGCGGCGACGTCCGCGGGGACCCGCGTGAAGCCTTCCGGGACCGCGACGTCAGGGACGAGAAAGCTCGCGGTGCTCGGCGTCAGATCGAGCGGCGCGCGGACCACGCTCGCACCGACCGAAACGCGCTCGACCTGGAGGCTGACGCGATCGGGAACTAGCCCGGAGGTCTCTTCGATCCCTGCGAGCTGCGCACAGCCAGCGGTCGCGAGGAGCACGCAGGCGCACGAGAGAAGCCCTCGCCGGGCAGGCCGTCCCATCACGGAAAGGGTAGCACCGGGGCTCCGGCGAATCCCTGTTACTTGTCGCCCGTGTCGCCGCCGTCACCCTCGCCGCCGCCGTCCCGCCGCCAGAACCGCAGCCGAGAGCGGCTGTCGCGCCCTGCCCCGTCCTCCTTGCCATCGGCCCTGTCGGTCTCGGAGTCCTTGTCGGGCTTGTCAGGCTTCTCGGGCTTCTCGGGCTTCTCGGGCTTCTCGGGCCGGTCGTTGCGCTTGAGCCGAACCGAGGCCTTCACGTCAGGCTCGGCGCCGGTCATTCGCTCGCTGTTCGGGATGAACCGGATCTCGGTCTTGATCTCGAACGAGAGCGTCGTGAGGATCTTCGCGATCTCCTCGGTCAGGTTGAGCGTGCCGAGGAACTCACGCGTCTCGCGCGCGATCACCTCGAACACCTTGTCCTTGGCGCCGTCCGCCGACGAGGCGATGTAGCCGGCGACCTCGGGCAGGTTCTCGCGGGCGAGCCGACGGATGCCCTCCTCGGTCGAGAACACGGCGCCCATGCCGGCTTGAAAGGTCTTCTTGACGAGCTCGGGAACCAGGCTCTCGAGCCGCCTGCGCAGGGTCTCGGGCAGGGCGTCGTGCCCGTCGTCGTCGTCGCGCCGGTCTTCGCGCGCCGCTGCCTCGCGCGCCGGCTCGGTTCGCGGACGCTCGCGCTCGGGCTTCGCAGGCGCGCCGTCGTCGTCGGTCGACATATCCTTGGGGTACCCCCGATCCGCGTCCGGATCAACACACCCAACCCTGGTATCCTGCGCACATGGCGGAGCCGGCGCGCAGGGAGGAGGGCGGAGACCGTCCGCCACCGGTGCGCGACACGCCGATGCCGAACCAAGCCGCCGGCGATTCGGTCACCGATCTCGCGCACGAATCACGGCGCTACCGCGACGAGCAGCAGTCCAAGCGGCCGCCTCTGCGGATCCGCAGCGTGCGCGCGTACTGGACGACGTTCCTCGTGATCGGGAGCTACACGTGGCTGCGCCTGCGCGCGCGCTGGCACTCCGATGCGTGGGTCGAGCACAAGTTGCGGCAGGTCAATCTGCTCAACGCCCGCCGGATCGAGAGGACGATCATCGAGCTGCAGGGCCTGTTCATCAAGGTCGGCCAGCTGATCAGCATCATGACGAACTTCCTCCCGGAGGAGTTTCGCAAGGAGCTCGAAGGCCTGCAGGACGCCGTCCCGCCGCGACCGTACGTCGACATCGAGGCCCGCCTGCGCGAGGAGCACGGGCGGCCGCCCACCGAGGTGTTCGCGCAGTTCGAGAAGCGACCGATCGCGTCGGCGTCGATTGGCCAGGTTCACATCGCGCGGCTCGACAACGGGCAGAAGGTCGCGGTCAAGGTTCAGTATCCCGACATCGAGGAGGTCGTGCGTCGCGATCTGCTCACGCTGCGCCGGATCTTCCGGATCATCGGCTGGTTCGTCGCCTACCAGGGCCTCGAGGAGCTGTATCGCGAGATCCGCTCGATCATCCTCGAGGAGCTCGACTACGTCGCGGAGGCCGAGAACGCCGATCGGATTGCCGCAAACTTCGAGGGCCGCACCGATGTCGCGTTCCCGGTCGTGGTCCGCGAGCTCTCGACCTCACGGGTGCTCGTCACGCACTTCGAAGCAGGCTGCAAGATCACCGACAAGAAGGCGGTCAAGCTGCTCGGTCTCGACCGCAGCCAGCTCGCGCGCCAGGTCGTCGAGATCTACTGCCAGCAGATCTTCACCGACGGCGTCTATCACGCCGATCCGCACCCTGGAAACCTGCTCGTGCGGCCGACCACCGAAGGCGCGCCGCCGCAGATCGTGTTCCTCGATTTCGGCGCGGTCGCCGAGATCCCGGCCAATGTCCGTGCGGGTATCGTCGAGCTGATTCAGGGCGCGCTGATGCGCGACACGCGGCGGATCGTCGGCGCGATGAAGCAGATGGGCTTCGTCGCACGCGGCGCCAACGAGGCGATGTTCGAGAGGGTCGTCGAGTACTTCCACGAGAAGTTCCAGGAGAACATCTCGCTCGATTCGCTCAACCTCAAGGACATCAAGTTCGATCCGCAGAAGAGCCTCGAGAGCGTCGCGGATCTCCGCAAGATGGACATCTCTCTGCGCGAGCTCAGCGCGAACTTTCACGTCCCGAAGGAGATCATCGTCCTCGAGCGCACGCTGCTCCTCCTGATGGGGCTGTGCACCGAGCTCGATCCCACGCTCAACCCGATGACCGTGATCCGCCCGTACCTCGAACGGTTCGTGCTCGGCGACGAGGGCGACTGGTCCGAGCTGCTCGTCGAGACGTCGAAGGATCTCGTGATGTCGGTGACGGCGCTGCCCGCCGAGATCCGCAAGTTCATGCGCGCCGCCCACACCGGCGAGCTGCAGTTATCGTTCAAGAACCTGGCCGCCCCGGCCCAGCTGATGTACCGGCTCGGCCACCAGGTCATCTTTGCGGGCGTCGGCATCGCCGGTGCGGCGCTCGCGGTGACCTTCGAGGGCCGCAACGAGATCGAGCGCGCCGAGTGGGGCTGGTGGACGGCGCGAGTCGCCGGCGCC
>JAYUYE010001283.1:0-5959 GCA_043752985.1 Myxococcales bacterium | reverse complement strand
GCGCCGTCGCCAGCACGATCCGGGTGTCGTTCGAGAGTCAGGCGGCGCTCGAGGCCCGCGATGCACGCTACAAGGCCGACCAGCTTCAGCGCGAGCTCGACGGAATCGACAACAAGCTCCAGGCGCTCGACAAGAAGCCGGCCGGGAGCGATGCGCCCGTGGTGGTGCCCGCGTCGCCCGAGCAGGAGGCGCTGCGCAAGCAGCAAGTGGATCTGCAGAACCGGCTCGCGGTGCTGCGTGGCGCGGCCGGGCTCATCCAGCCGGTGGATCAGGCGCTCGCGTATCGGCCGCCGGGAGACGCGCAGCTGCGCGAGCTGAGCCGGGCGTCGGGTGGCTGGCGGGTCATCGTGATCCCGCGATCGCGCGGGACAGAGCCGGCAGGTACGGATTTCAGCGCTGCCCAGCTGCGCCGGCTCGGCACGCTGATCGACGTGCCCCAGCTGACGTTCGCGAACGTCGAGGACGATCAATTTTTCTTCGCGGTGCCACTTCGCGTGGTGTCGGCGCGCGACGAGGATCGCGAGGTGCTCGGGATGCTCGAGCTCGTCAGGCCGGCGGATGCAATCTCGACCACGACAGCGGACTTCGGGCGCGCCGCGGTGCTCGTCCTGCTGATCATGACCGTGTCGACCCTGGTCGTCGGCGTGCTCGCGATGCGGTTCGTCTCGACGCCGATCACCAAGCTCCTCCGCGGCATCGATGACGTCGCCAAGGGCGACCTCTCGCACGTGATCCTGTCGGAGCGCGATGACGAGATCGGCGCGATCGCGACGCGGTTCAACGACATGACGTACTCCCTGCGCGAATCACGCGCGGAGACGCAGCGTCAGAACGAGGACAAGCTCGCCCTCGAGCAGCGACTCGGCCAGACCGAGAAGCTCGCCACGATCGGTCAGCTCGCGGCGGAGATCGCGCACGAGGTCGGCACGCCGCTCAACGTGATCGCGGGGCGCGCCCGGTCGATCCAGCGCAAGTCCAAGGATCCGGAGGCGGTCGAGAAGAATGCCGGTATCGTCGCGGAGCAGACGGCGCGGATCACCCGCATCATCCAGCGGCTGCTCGACTTCACGCGGCGCAAGGTCGGCGCGAACGAGCGCCAGGCGGTCGATCTCAACGCGCTCGCGATGACGACCATCGAGCTGCTCGCCGGGCAGTTCTCGCATGCGAAGGTCAAGACGCGCGTCGAGCGGGCGACCGTGTTGCCGCGGGTGGCGGGCGATGCGGATCGCCTGCAGCAGGTCCTGATCAACCTCCTGCTCAACGCGGTTCAGGCCATGCCGGATGGCGGCTCCCTGATGGTCGAGACCGGCGTGGTCCGCCGCACCCGGCCCGGCCTCGAGACCAATGCGGATCAGGAGTTCGTGCGCTGGTCGGTGTCCGATACTGGCATCGGGATACCGAGCGACATCAAGGACAAGATCTTCGACCCGTTCTACACGACGAAGGAAGGTCAGGGCGGAACCGGGCTCGGGCTCGCGGTGTGCTCGGGCATCGTCAAGGAGCACGACGGCTGGATCGAGGTCGAGGAAGCCGCCGGTGGCGGCACCGTGTTCCGCGTGTACTTCCCGTCGTGAGCCGCGCGCTCAGTGGTCCAGGTCCTCGCCGTGGTACTCGCGACCTCCGTAGCCGGCGCCACCGTACACCGCACCAACGATCGCGGTGACCTTCTGCTCGGTCGCATCGTCGAGGTCGGCGCCGCGGGTGCGGAGCTGTGATGCCGCCGTGGACTTCATCGCCTCGTTCGCGTTCGGGTCGTTGATGATGGACGTCAGCGCGACGTCGACCTCGGGGCCGGCGTTGTACGACGAGTAGATCGCGGTCTGCGCGACGGTCGGATCAGGGTCGCGGATCAGCGCGGCGAGCTGAACACTCGCGCGCGGATCGTCCATGTTCTGGAGGCCCGAGATCGCGGCGACGCGGTCCTCGGTCTTGCCGCTGCGGGTCGCGTCGAGGACGGCCTGCTGTGCCTTCTCGGAACCGACCTGGCCAAGCGACGCGAGTGCGGTCGCGCGAACCGCCGGATCCTCGTCGCGGGCGAGCCGCACGAGCAGGTCGGTCGACTTCTCGTCGGCGTTCTGCGCGAGCGCGGAGATCGCGGCGGTGCGGACCTGGGTGTCCTTGGAGTCGAGCGCGCGCTCGAGCAGCTTGCGCGACTCCTCGGTGCCCTGGCTCGCGAGCGCCCACACGGCGGACTGCGCCGCGCCGGGCTCTTTGCTGGTCAGCATCTCCTCGGCGTACCGGAGGCCCTCGGGCGCGCCCGAGCTCAAGAGCTGCTGCATCACCTGCATCTTGACCTGCGGGTTGTCGCGGGCCGCGGCGAGCATCGCAGTCTTGACCTCGTCGTTCATGCCGGCGCTGCCGAGCGCGCCGGCAGCGGCCGCGGCGAGCTCCTTGTCCTTGCCGGTCAGCGCGGCGATCAGCGCGGTCTTCGACTCCTCGGTGCCGATGCGGCCGAGCACGCTCGCGGCATAGCTCGCCTCGTCGCGGCGGCCGGAGAACAGCGAGTCGCTGAGCAACTGCGAGAGCGCCGGGTCGCTCGGCCGGGTCTGGGCGAGGAGCTCGAGCGCGTTGACGCGCGTGTTGCCGCGGAACTTGCCAGCGATCTCGACGAGCGCGTCGAACGCCTTCGGGCTGCCAGAGTCGGACAGCATCCGCATCGCCTCGTAGCGTTCGTTGCGCGAGCCCTTGCCCGCCATGTCGATCGCGATGCGCAGTGCTTCGGGATTGCCGGTCTTGAGCAGGCGGGGAAGCGCGGCGCGGCGGTCGATGCTCGAGCCCTGCTTGAGCACGCTGATCAGCGCCTGATCCACGTCCTCGCCGTCGAGCTGCGCGAGCTGCGTGAGTGCGCCGGTGATCTGTGCACGGTCACCGAGCGCGGCCTCGATCAGGAGCTCGCGGGCCTCGGCACCACCGTTCGCGGCGAGCGCTGCGGCTGCAGCCGAAGCGGCCTGTCGGTCGCCGACCTTCATGATCTCGCCGAGCGTCTTGGTCGCCGTGGGTCCGCCGATCTCGCCGATCGCGTTGACCGCGGAGTAGCGGGTGTTCTGATTGCCATGGAGCGCGGCCTCGCGAAGGACCGGGAGGCCGGCCTCGCCGGCCTTGCCGAGCGCGCTGAAGGCGGCGTTCACGAGATACGCATCCCCTGTCTTGACGATCTCGACCAGGCGGTGGAGGAGGTCCTCGTCGATATCCTGGATCGACACCAGCGCCGCGGCGGCAATCCGCGAATCCGGCGTGTCCATCAGCTTGCGAAGCGCGAGGTTCGCCGCGGGCGAGGAGATCGTGCCGAGCGCGTAGGCTGCACTGCTCGCCGTCGCGTAGTCGCTATGGCTGGCGAGCGTGATCAGCACGGCGACCACGCGGTCACTGCCGAGCAAGCCGAGGGCGCTGATCGCCGTGGTCTGGGCCGGATCGGCCGCGTTCTGCGCGAGGTCGATCAGGAGCTGTTCGGCCTTGCCGCTCTGCGTGGCACCGAGAGCGCTGATCGCGGCGGTGCGGACCGCCGGGCGGTCGTCCTTGATGTAGGCGAGCAGCGCGTCGACCGCGTGCTCGGTCCCGATCACGCCGTAGACGCCGAGCACCGCCTCGGGAAAGCCGCGGCGCGAGTCGTCGAGGAGGGGCCGCAGCTGGTCGACCGTGTGGTCGTTACCGACCGTGCCGAGCTTGTCGGCGATGGTCACGAGGTCGCGGAGTGCCCGCGCTGTCAGGGCGCGCTCGACCAGCTCGTCCCGGGAGATCCCGGCCGCCTCGGCGCTGACCCGGAGGGGCCGCTTGAGGTACGCGGGCAGACCGGCACCCTTGGGGGCGGCCACACCGAGGGCCTGGGTGTGGGTCGGCGCGCTCTGGTTCGCCGAAACGGTGGCGTAACCGGCGATTCCAGCGAACAGGGCACAAGCCAGCTTCCAGCGCGTCAGTGTGGTCACGGGTGCTCCTCGGGTCTTTCCGAAACGTCTGTGTCTAACGAACGCCGATTGGTATCGATCCATTCCGCGAGATCGGAGCGAAACCCGACGAGATCAGGGACATCTCCACGGTGCTCCGGTTCCACGATTTGGAGGGAAGGTTTCGGTGGCAACCGCCGCCAGCTGGAGGTGTCGGCGCCGCGCCTGCGACCCACGAGTCGCAATCACGGGAACCGTCGTCTCGCAAGCGCTCAGCGCGCGTAGGAGCACGGCTGAAATGAGCTGCGGAGGATGGCTTGGTTTGATTGACGCTACCGACGACGTTCGTAGACTGGGTGCATGTTGACGCCCGAGCAGACCCAGGAAGTGAAGAAGGCACTGGAGACGGACCTGACCCGGCTCGGTGACCACGCGCAATCGGCGCTCGAGTTCACGATGGACCGCGACCGTGATCGGATCGGCCGCGATTCGATGGACGAGGCGACCGAGGAGGAGACCTACTCGACCCAGCTCCGGCTCCACGATCGCGAGACGTTCTTGCTCGCCAAGATCCGGGAAGCGATGGAGCGGCTCGAGAAGGGTCAGATCGACGAGTGCGAAGAGTGCGCAGAGCCCATCGGCTACAAGCGGCTGATGGCCCGCCCGGTCACGACCCTGTGCTTCGAGTGCAAGACGGCGCGCGAGCAGGTCGAGTCCGAAGAGCGCGCTGAATAGGCCCGCCGGGGGGCGATCGGCTCGATCTCGTCTCGCCTGTGAGTCGATCGGTCTGTTCCGCGGCCCGGGTTTGGTTCGTAGCCGCAACCTCTGGTATTATTTCCCTCGCCGGGGATGCGCGACCGCTACACGATCACCGAGCGACTTGACCACGGAGGCATGGCCGAGGTCTTCCGCGGAGTCGCGGAGTCGATGGAGGGGTTCAAGAAGAATGTCGCTATCAAGCGCATCCTTCCAAACCTCACCAAGAACCAGAAGTTCGTCTCGATGTTCCTGGACGAGGCGCGGCTGTCGCTGTTCCTGCAGCACGCCAACATCGTCCAGGTCTTCGACATCTCGAGGACGCCTGACAACGCGTACTTCCTCGTCATGGAGTTCGTCGATGGGTGCAACCTCAAGGGGCTCATCGAACGGCAGAAGCAGAAGACCAAGCGGATCGAGGTCGGTCACACGATCTACCTGATGATCGAGTGCTGCAAGGCGCTCCACTACGCGCACAGCCTCGAGCACCCCGAGACCAACGAGCCGCTCGGCATCGTCCACCGCGACATCTCCCCGCCGAACATCCTCCTGTCCAAGAACGGCGAGGTGAAGCTCGTGGACTTCGGGCTCGCGAAGGCGAGCAGCCAGATCGAGTCGACCGACCCCGGCGTCGTCAAGGGCAAGTTCAGCTACCTGTCGCCCGAGGCGGCGAGCGGGCTGCCGGTCGATCACCGCGCGGATGTGTTCGCGGTCGGCATCATTCTGTGGGAGCTGTTCACCGGGAAGCGGCTGTTCTTCGGCGACACCGACTACCAGACCGTCGAGCTCGTGCGGCAGGCGAAGGTGCCGTCACTGCAGCCGCTGAACTCGGAGATCGAGCCCGAGCTCGAGCAGGTCGTTCGCAAGGCGCTCTCGAAGGATCCCGACGATCGCTATCAGAACGCCGCCGACCTCGGCGACGCGCTCGCGCAGTTCCTGTTCTCGCGCCGGATGAAGGTCACCGCGCGCGACATCGCCGCCCTGGTCAAGGACACCCAGGTCGAGATGATGCGGAAGCGCTCCGCCGAGCCGAAGGAGTCGGTGATCGACGGCCTGATCAACGACGAGATGCAGAAGATGACGTCCCTCGTCGACGACGAGGGAAATAGCCCCGACCCCAAGGCATTGGGCTCGATGTCGCTCGATCCGAGCGCGTTCGTCGACACCGCGGGTTGGGCGGGCGAGATGCAGTCGCAGGCTCCGGCGCCGGGACGCGGCAAGAAGGGCGGAACGCGCCCGCCAGCGAACAAAACCAAGCCCGGCATCGGTGGCGGTGCACCGTCCGGTGGCGAGGTCGAGTCCCTCGAGCACTTGCTCGAGCC
>JAYUYE010001282.1:0-5960 GCA_043752985.1 Myxococcales bacterium | reverse complement strand
TGCCGCTCGAGGTGTCGCGGTCCACGATCGAAGCGCTGATCGAGTCGAATGCGGAGTGGCCCCTCCTTCGGCTGACGGCGCGCGAGAAGGAGATCTTCGAGTTACTCGTCAAGGGCAACACGAATGATGCGATTGCCGAGCAACTCGGGATCACGAAGCGCACCGTCGAGACTCATCGCCAGCACATCCTGAGGAAGGTCGGAGCGCGGTCTCTCGTCGAGCTCATCCGCATCGGTGTGAAGTACGGGGTCGCGACCACATGGGCCTGACCCCATGACCAGCGCGAAGGATGCGGTGTTTCTGTTCGAGCGGACGCCCCTCCCGGTTCTCGTGATCGATCCTGCGGACCTCCGTGTCATCGGTGCGAACGCGGCGTGGCGGCAGAGCGCGCGCTGCGAAGCGCCGATCGGCAAGAGTCTCGACGAGGTTGCCGTGGAGCTGGTCGACGCGTTGCCGGCAATCGTCGAGGGAGGCCGCGTGGCCACGGTCGAAGATGTCAGTCTGGGGCGCGACTGGTACCGGGTGTCGCTGGACCCCGTACGAGGTGATGACGGCCACAGGGCGTATGTGATCGCGGCCTACAGCATACGCACGCAGGATGTCGTGGACCTCCGCGACGCGATCCAGGCCTCGGCGATCCGGGACCAGTTCATCCGGACGGTTGCTCACGACGTGCGCACGCCGCTCGCTGCGCAGTTGATGTGGTTGGGCATCTTCATGGGGCCGACGTACACCGAAGCGCAACGCGCGAAGGCGGCCGAGGCGATCTGGCGTAGTGCGCAGGAGATGTCGCAGATCATGGCCGACGTGGCCGACCTGACACGCCTCATCTCCGGCGACCTTCGGCTCGAGCTCTCGTCCGTCGAGATCGTTCCCTTGCTCGAGGAGCTGTGCGCCACCCTCGCGCTCGAGCTCTGCATCGAGCCAGATCTGGGTGCCGTCAGCGCCAGCGAACCTCGGCTGCGCTCGGCGCTGAGCCGGATGTTCTCCGCGCTCGTTGCAGGATGCCCGAGCGGGTCGCGCATCCTGGTCCGTGCGCGGCGCGACCTGCAGGACATCGTGATTGTCGTGAGCGGGCAGCAGACACCACCTCCGCACGGTGTTGGACATCAGCTGCATGCGGGGCTGTTCGAGCTCATGGGAGGTTCGATGGCGGTGAGTACCGAGCCTGCGACCGGCATGACGGTCACGATTCGATTGCGGCAGGTTCGCGGCGTACGCATTTCTGCGGACGCCGGATCCACCTAGGCGCAGGCGCGAGAGAATCGATCTGTGATCGATCAGCGCGGCGAGACCGCGAGCCCGAGCGCACCACCGAGGTACTGATCGGTCGCGCCACCCGCGATCCACGGATCGCCCGGCTCGGGATTCATCGCAAAGAAGTAGCGCCGTAGATCAACGCGCGCCTGAACCGCGAGCCACGGCGTGACGTGAAACGCGATGCCCGCGCTGCCATCGATGCCCGCACCCGACGCGCGTGGAAACCACATCGCTTCGGTCATGCCGCCCATCCCGAACAGCTGGCGCCAGCCGCCAGTGATGCTGAGATCCCAGCGCGACGCCAGCGGCACCGCGACCACGAGGCCGGCGCGTGCAAATCGATAGGTCACGTCAGGGACGAGCTCCATCGTCTGCGCGTCGTCGTCGAGCGAGAATCGCTGTTCGCCGTAGGTCGCGACCACACCGACGCGCGCCGATGCGATCCCGACATCGAAGCCGACGCCGAGGTTCCACTCCGACGACGACGTCGAGTACGCGGTGCCATCGGAGGTCCGCGAGCCATTGACGCCGACGGCGAGCTCGCCACGGCCGACGATCGAGAGATTGCGCAGGTTCTGCAGCGGCCGCCAGCTCGCGCCGACGCCGACCGCGTTCGCGACGAGATCCGACGGCCGCAGGCGCTCGTCGATGTCATCGTTGTAGCGAAGGCGACGCCAGAACGGCCGCTCCTCGACGGAGATCACGACCTCGCGCTGCGCCCGCTGCGGGCGCGACGCACTCGCGGTGACACCGGTGGTCGAGACCGACGCACTGCCAGACGATGACGACGACGCTGACGACGACGCTGGCTCGACCGCCGCGACGCTGGTCCCGCCGGCCGGTGCGGTCGCCTTTGCGAGCTTGTCGCCGAGCTTCGCCATGACCTCGGGTGCGAGCTTCTTGCCGACGAGAAACTTGGCTGCCTTGACCTCGGTGCGGCCGAGCTCGACGCCGTCCGAGCCCTGGTACACGATTGCGACGCCGCCGCCGTCGGTGGCCGACACGACGATCACGGCGTGCAGGTTGTGCTTGGTGGCGAGCGCGACCGGCGCTCCTTCTCCCGTGGAGACGAGCTCGACGTTGCCCGTGAGTGCCTTGACGAACGACCGCAAGATCACCTGATCTCCGACGACGGTGATCCGCGACTTGCCGGTGCGCGCGACCGGCGCGGACACTGGTGCTGGCGTCGGCGCGGTGACGACGGCTGGCGCGGGCTCGGGAGTCGGCGTGGGTGCCGGATCAGACGCAGGAGTCGGCGCCGTGGCGGCCGGTTTCGCCTTGGCCCTCGACTTCTTCTTCTTGCGCGGCTTCGCATCGGCGAGCGACACGAGCAGACAGAGGATCAGGAACGCGCGTGCGATCACGGTGTTCCTGCGAGCTCGTCGACCCACCGTCGCACGCACTCGATCTCGTTCGGCGTCAGCGCCGGCTCTCCGAGTGGCATGGGGCTGCCGCACGTGGCGCCGTCGAGCTTTTCGACGAGGAGGTGAGCTCCACCCGGCGCCTCGACCAGCGCGCGCCCTTCGCACATCGATGTGCTGGTCAGGTTACGCACGCGATCCCCGACGCCCGGGCTGACCAGATCGAGATCCGCGTCGGGCGCGTTGGTGCCATGGCATCCCATTCCGTCGGCGGACTGGCAGCCGGCCTGAAAGATCTGCTCGACAGCACCCGGTGGGCAGTTCGTGAACCGCGCCGGGTTGTCGAGCTCGCCTGCGCAGCCCGCGGTCGCCAAGACAGCGACCGCAAGCACCCAGCTGGCTCGCAGCATCACCGCAAGAGTCCCGGCATCGGCCCGGTCAGGTCGATCGCAGGCGCGCTCGTCTTCTTGGGCTGGATACTCGGCTGCCCGACGAAGTCGACGTTGTGGCCCATCGCCTGCTGGAGCGCCACGAGCACGTGGTTGTGCGGGTAGCCGATCGTGGTGTTGTCATTGACGTACGACGCCGTCGAGGTCGTCAACGTCTCCTTCTCCATGTGGAAGTAGCGACCGGTGCGCAGGAAGTTCTTGCCGCCGACGATGACGACCGGCCACGGCTCGTGCGCGTGGTTGCCGTTCGCGATGTCGCTGAGGATCACGATCATCGTGTTGTCGAGCAGCGTGCCGTTGGTCTCCTGGATGTCGCGCAGCGTGCTCGCGAGATCCGCCACGAAGCCGTAGTACTTCCGCGTGTAGTTCGTCATCACGGTCTTCGCGAGCGCGTAGTTCGGATCCGTCGAGTGGCTCGGATCCGAGCGGTGCGCGTACGCTTCGTGCAGATCGCCGGTGCCGCCGACTTCCTCGACGGGGACCTGGCCCCACTGCATCGACACCACGCGCGACATGCCGCACGACAGCGCGATCGTCGTCAGGTCCCAGAAGCTCTTCTGGTGATCGACCCAGCGCTGCCAGTGCGGGACCTGGCCCCAGTAGTAGTCCTTGATCGCCGGCGGCTGGCCGCACGACAGGCCGGACAGGCGGCGCAGGCGCGCTTCCATGTCGCGCACGAGGTCGCGATGCTGCGTCAGCTTCTGGCGATCCGCGGCCGACAGCCTGCCCTGGATCTTGTCATACATGCCCGCGACCGACGCGAGCAGGTCGGGCTGCGCGACCTGACGCGGATCCGGTGGCGTGGTGCCGTCCCCGTTCGGGAACATGCGGTTGTACGCGCCCTTGGGCTGCTCGAGGTGAGGGAGCCGAACCACGGGCGCGCCCGGCGAAGGCTCGCCGAACAACAGCGAGTGGAAGTTGTACTGATAGATGCCGAACTCCTGCGTCACGAGATCTGTGAGCAGTGGGTCCTTCGCGCGCAGCGCCTTGCCGAGCACCTGATCGAGCGAGGCCTTCGAGGCGTTGCTCTTGACGTCCTCGATCGTCTCGCGCGCGATCGCGCCGGTGAGCGCAGCGTTCCAGCCCTTCGCGTGGCCGTCACCGTACGGGTCACCGATGCCGGTCGCAATCGACAGGCCGTCGATCACGGTCAGGTTGTCCTTGAACGGGGCCAGCGGCGCGAGCGACTGCGAGAACTCGGCGTCGGGCACGGCCGAGAGATCGTAGTCCCAGCGGCCGGCGTCCGGGTTGCCGCGCGGCATGATGAAGTTCTCGCGAACGACGCCATGCTCGGCGAAGCAGAACACGATGCGTGGCACTGCGCCCGCAACCGGCCCGGCGGTGACGTTGCGACGTCCGCCGAGCGAAGGAAGGAGCAACGAGCCGGCCCCGAGGCCAGCTGCTTGAAGGAATCTGCGGCGGCGGAGGCTCATAGCTTCGCTCCGTTCTGTGTGGCGCGCTGCGCGGCGATGCCGAGGTAGCGCGGATGGGTCGCGATCGACTTCATCATGCCGGTCAGGCTGCCGCCCGACGTCTGGAAGTCCGTGGTCACGTCATCGACAAGGCACTGATCGCGAGCCGTCAGCTTCTGGCCGCCGGTCGCGTACGTCAGGTACTTGCCGACGACGCACTGGTGAACTTGCTCGCTCGTGACGAGGAAGTCGAGCAGCCCGTGCGGACCGGCGAACTCGGTGGTGCCGAACCGGCCGCTGGGATCGATCGGCAGGTTGTTGTCGAGCACCCGCAGCTTGCCGAACGTGTCGTACTGCTCGAACAAGAAGCCCACCGGATTGATGACCTTGTGGCAGGTCTGGCAGAGCTCCTCGCCGGTGACGAGCTCGTAGTTCTGCCGGTTGGTCAGCGGCATCGTGGGCGCCGGTGCCGGCACCGACATGTTGACGCCGGCCGGCGGGCTGCCGAGCTGAACGCAGAGGAGGTTGCGCAGCACGAACAGGCCACGCTGCACCGGCGACGGATGGTCCGGCTGACCGGTCGCGCTGAGAAACTGCGCCTGCATCAGGAAGCCTTTGCGGTCGGCCGGGAGGGTGACCTCGGTCCAGTCTGCCGGAGCGGGCAAGCCGTAGAACTTCGCGGTGTCGGGTCCGATGAACGCCTGGTTCGACAGCAAGAAGTCCGAGAGCGTGCCGCCGCGCTTGAACACGACCTCCGACATGAAGCGGTCAGCTTCCTCGTGGAGCGCCGCGCGGACGTCCTCGCTCCAGCCGAGTGCAGTGGGCTTGGTGATGCGATCGATGCGTGACATCTCGAGCCACTGCCGCGTGAACGTCATGAAGCCGTCGAGCGCACGCGGATCCGCGAGCATGCGGTCGACCTGGGTCGCGATCGCAGCTGGATCCGAGAGCTCGTTGCTCGCGGCTGCCGAGAACAGCGCCGGGTCGGGCATCGTCGCCCACAGGAAGTACGAGAGGCGCGACGCCACATCGTACGAGCTCGACAGGTTGTCCGCCGTGCCCGTCTCGATCCGGTAGAGGAACTGCGGTGCCTGCAGGATCGCCTGCGTGGTCAGCTCGAGCGCGACATCGAAGTTGTTCGCGGCGAGGTAGCCGTCAAACATCGTCGTGAACTGCGCGATCTCGGCATCCGCGAGCGGCCGGCGAAACGCACGCGTCGTCAGGTCGGTGATGAACTGATGACCACACACGGCGCCGGTGCTCGCCGCGCACGGCAACACCATCGTCTTCTTGAGGGCGACCTCACGAGCGATTGCGCCGGCGGCCGCGTTGTACTGGGTCACCAGCAGCGGCGCGGCGTACAGACTCTCGGAGTCATTGTCGAAGCCGTGCGGCGTGGGATCCGGTGCGAGCTGGAGCGCCGGAAGCGTGAGCATCGGGAACAGGTCACGGACCGTGTTGCGATACTCGGTGTGAGA
>JAYUYE010001281.1:0-13483 GCA_043752985.1 Myxococcales bacterium | reverse complement strand
GGTCGCCCTTGCGCATGATGTTTGCGACCGCATTCGTCACCGGCACGAGCTCGACGGCTGCGACCCGGCCGCCATCGCGGCGAGGGAGCAGGTACTGGGTGATCACCGTGCGCAGCACGCCGGCGAGCTGCCAGCGAATCTGGCGCTGCTGACCGTCTGGAAACGCGTCGATCATGCGATCGATCGCGCCTGCGGCGCTCGGTGCGTGCAGCGTGGCGAGCACGAGATGACCGGTCTCGGCGGCCGTCAGCGCGGCGGCAATCGTGTCCTTGTCGCGGAGCTCACCGAGGAGGATCACGTCGGGCGCTTCACGCAGCGCTGCCTTGAGTCCCGCGGCGAACGTGGGGATGTGGGTGCCGACCTCGCGCTGATGAATCATGCAGCGCTGGGGCGCGAACCGGTACTCGATCGGATCCTCGAGCGTGATCACGTGCGCGGATCGCCGCTGATCGAGAAGAGCGATCAGCGATGCGAGGGTGGTTGATTTGCCGGACCCGGTCGGGCCGCACACCAGGACAAGACCCTCGCGGTGATCGATCACGTGACCGAGCTCGGGAGGAAGCGCGAGCTCGCCGAGAGTCGGCACGCGATCGCGGATCAAGCGGACCGCGACGCCAGCTCCGTTCAGGTGATCGAACGCATTGAGCCGCACGCGCGTTCCGTGCAGCTCGAGGCTGTGGTCCGTGTTCGAGCCGAGCGCGCTCACGCACGCCTCGAGCTCGGCATCATCGAACATGAGATCGAGCGGCTCGAACTGACCATCGACGCGGACGCGCACACTCTGCCCCGTCGACATGATCACGTCGGACGCACCGCGATCGCGAGCGACGGCGACGGCGGGGCCGATCAGCTGCGCGAGTCGGGCGAGCGCGCTGCCGCGTGCGGTGGCACGATCGTCGGAGGTGACACGTGGTGCCGCCGCGAGATGTGGAGGCGCACTCGCTGCTGCCTCCGCGCGAGCCGGCGGCGACGCCCACCAGGCGCGCGAGCTGGTGTCAGGTGGCGGCGCAGCGGGTGGGGACGGCGGCGGGGCGGGTTTCGCCGCCATCGGCTGTCCCTTGCGGACGACGATGCGGAGTCCCGCCGGGACTTTTTCGATCGTGACCTGGTAGCTCGTATCGTCGACGATCACCGGTACGATCGCCGGCCACTCGTTCACGGTCCGGCCCTCGACCAGCGGCGCCGCGAAGTCGGAGAGCAGCTGCGCCTCGAGCGGAGGCATCGCTAGCGCCTCGACCTGGCCGCGGCGGCGCAGGCTCGGAACCTTGCCGGCCTCGAGCACGATCGCTTCCGCATCGCGCAGCGTCATCACGCGGAACAGGGACTGAATCGCGGACATGGGTCACCATGCAGCAAGCCGCACGCCAGCGGCAACCGCCGAGAACCACACGACTGCGGCATCGGCGCTCGCCAGTATGGCAGCCGGCCGTGCTACAGGCGTGGGTTTCGCAGCCAGTCTGGCGCCGCAGCGAGCCGCTGCTCAGCTTGCTGTGACCGTGCGGTGGGTGACCGTGCCGTGGGTGATCGTGCCGTGCGTGTACGTCGGCGACAGACCGGGCGCGAGCGCGTGTGACACCAGCTCCGAGGACGGGAAGTGCTGCGGTAGCTCGGGGTGGTCGGGCACTCCGTCCGCGATCGTCTTCTCGAGGACCATCGACGTGTACTGGTCGAGAGAACCCTCGCGCGTGTTCGCGTTGAGGATCACCTCGACGCCCTGGTCGCGGGCATGCCGGGCAACGCCGCGGATCTGGCTGACACCCGGTGCGTAGGCATCGAGACAGATGCCGTTCTCGCTGATCGTCCACGCTCCGCGATCGGTGACGACGACGACCGAGTGGTTGCCGGCCGTGTGACCCGGCGTGCGGATCATCGCGAACCCGCCGCCGATCAGGTAGTCGCCGTCGAGCACGACGATTCGATCGGCCGGGATCCCGGCGATCGCATCGGGGATGTACCAGTACGCCTGCAGCGGATGAATGCTCGCGAGCGTGTCGAGCTCACCGCGCTGGACGAGCAGCTTCGCGTTCGGAAGGTATACGGCGCCGTTCGTGCCGGGCGCGAGCAGACCCCGCACGTCCTGAACGTGGAGGTGATCAAACGTGATGTAGTCGATGTCCGCCGGTGCCACGCCCCACGCCGACAGCGCGGCGGGGATCGACGTGTGCAGCTTCCCGATCAGCCTCGTCGCGAGCACGCCAAAGCGCTCCGCCAGCTGCGCGAAGAACGGCGCCG
Organism: Myxococcales bacterium; assembly: GCA_043752985.1. Taxonomy (GTDB): domain Bacteria; phylum Myxococcota_A; class Polyangia; order Haliangiales; family Haliangiaceae; genus JABFXX01. Next base: position 11,251 of record JAYUYE010001281.1, on the reverse strand, counting down.
CCTTCGAGCGCTCCGCGTCCGTGGGGTTGACGAGGATCGAGATCGTGCGACCACCGCTCGTGACTTGCACGAGGTGCATGCGGTTGCGCAGGAACACGAACGGCGCAGGTGACGATGCCACGCCTTGCAGGCCGAACGAGGTCGGGTACGGGAACGTCGCGATGTCGGACGTCCGCACGCAGGTCGCGGGACCACCCGCGAGAATCTTGTCGCGCGCACGACGACCTGCGCGGCGAACCGCATCGAGGCGAGCACCGGACCCACGGACCGTCCAGGCGGCATCGAGCTCGGTCATGCAGACAAGGTCGGTGGGTAATGCGACGGTCACCGAGCCGACCCTAACATCAACGGGTATGGTCCGCGCACGATGCTCGCGGACTGGCTCGGCACGCTCTCGCTCGACGAGTTTCGAGCGACCTATCTTGGGCGCGCGCCGATCGCGCAACCAACCACGGCACTCGGTGCGCGCGCGATCCTCGACTGGGAAGGCCTCGGCCGCGTGCTCGCCGCGACCGCGCCACCGCCCGATGTTCTGGTCGTCGCACGCGGAGCGCTGCTGCCGTTCCCCGCGCCGCGCGATCTCGTCGAGCTGCGCGCGTACATGCGGATGGGCATCGGGCTCGGGATGCGCCACACCCAACGCTGCGACGACGGACTGCGCAAGGTCGCCGACGCGTTCGAGCGCGATCTCGGCGAATCGCAGGTCCAGATCTTCGCGACCCCCGCGGACACACACGGGTTCAGCTGGCACTACGATGACGAAGACGTCTTCATCGCGCAGACCGCCGGGACGAAGGACTACTTCTTTCGCGCCAATACGGTGTGCCGCGAGACCTCCGCGCACGCCTCGGTGTTCGGGAAGTTTGTCGAGGAGACGTCGCCGATTCACACGGCGACGCTGATCCCCGGCGACTTCCTCTACATCCCTGCGCGCTGGTGGCACATGGCGAACTGCCGGGAAGACGCGCTCTCGATCTCGGTCGGCGTGTTCCCGCGCTGACTCCGCCTAGGTTCGTCGGAGACCGGCTCCGCGCCAGACATCCGGAGTTCTCCCTTGGAATTCGGGTGCCTGTGGTACCGTGCGCGCCATGCCGGTCGACGACCTGCGCTCGGGTACATGGGTCACGTACATCGGAGGCCGCGCGACGTCTGCGCGCCTCCGGCGCTGCCGCGTCGAGATCATGAGCGGCGCCGATGCCGGTCTGGTGCGCGACATCGAAGCCTCGGTGATCCGGATCGGCGCCCGTCGTGGCAACGACGTCCAGCTCAGCGACTCGAAGGTGTCAGGTCTGCACTGCGAGATCCGGCTCGATGATCGTGGGTATCGCCTCCGCGATCTCGACTCGACGAACGGCACCTACGTCGCGGGTCTCCGGATCAATGACGTCTACGTCGCTCCTGGTGCACTGATCGCGCTCGGCGGCACGCGGCTCAAGTTCGACCCGCTCGGCGACTCGGTCGAGATCGAGCTGTCGGACACCGATCGCTTCGGCTCCATGATCGGGCGCTCGGTCAAGATGCGCGAATTGTTCGCGCGACTCGAGAAGCTCGCCAAGAGCGACGCCACGGTGCTCGTCACCGGCGAGACCGGAGCCGGCAAGGAGCTCGTCGCCGAAGCGCTGCACGATCACTCGCCGCGCGAGAAGGGCCCGTTCGTAGTCCTCGATTGCGGATCGATTCCACCGAACCTGATCGAGAGCGAGCTGTTCGGTCACGAGCGCGGTGCGTTCACCGGCGCGACCAACTCGTACGCCGGCGCCTTCGAGCGCGCGCACGGCGGCACCGTGTTCCTCGACGAGATCGGCGAGCTGCCGCTGGCGATGCAGCCCAAGCTCCTGCGCGTCCTCGAGCGCAAAGAGGTTCGCCGCGTCGGTGGATCGAAGACCCTCGAGGTCGATCTGCGCGTTGTCGCCGCCACGAACCGCGACCTCGGCGTCGAGGTCAATCGTGGTCGGTTCCGCGAGGATCTGTACTACCGGCTCGCGGTCGCGCGCGTCCACGTTCCACCGCTGCGCGAGCGCAAGGACGATCTGCCGCTCCTGATCGAGCACATCCTGTCGACCACGCCGGGCGGTGAGCTCGCGTCGATCGCGCAGGAGACGATCGACCTGATGATGAAGCATGACTGGCCGGGCAACGTCCGCGAGCTGCGCAACGTGATCGAGCGCGCCGTCCTGCTCGCCGAGGCCCCCGACAGCGAGGACTCACTGCGGCGGACCCCCAAAGCTCCGACCGCCGAACCCTCGATCACGGTCACACCGTCGCAGACTGCGACTTCCACGGATGCATCGATGACCGTGCCGGTGGATGTCACCGTACCGTTCAAGCACGCCAAGCAGAACGTGATCAGCGAGTTCGAGAAGCGCTACATCTCGCGGTTGCTCGCGCAGCACGACGGGAATATTTCTGCTGCCGCGCGCGCCGCGGGGATCGATCGCATGTCGATCCACAAGATGCTGCACCGGCTCGGTCTCGCGAATCCCGGCCGCGACTAGGTCCGAGCGCGCTCGTCGTTCGTGCCCGACGCATCCCCGGTCAAGACGTGCGCGATCGTCCACACCGAGGAGGAGCTGCCCGTTCCGCCGGGATCGTGGCGCACGCTCCTCACGGGCCGACCGATTCCTGGAGGGGAAGTTTCCGTCACCGAGCTGTGGCGCGAGATGCCCATCGCCCTGCTCGTACGAGCTTGATTGCCACGGTCGACAGCGCGTAGTCGCGCACGGGCGAACGCGCTCGGCCCCGACGACGCCAAGTGGCTGCAACCTCGTCGGAACAGTCCGTCGGCCGCGGTTGGCATCAGCCGTGAAGTAAATGAAATCATGCCGACCAACCTCGACTCCACCTCCGAATCGTCGGGCACAGAGCAGGATCTCCGGCCCCGTGCCCGCACGCTGTCCATGATGGCGTCGCTGTCCGTTGCTGCCGGTGAGATGCGCGCTGCCGAGGGTTATCTCCTCGAGTTGCTCGCCTGGTGTGCCTTCGCAGACCGCGACGTGGTCCGCGGCACCGCCCACGCCGACGACCTCTAGAACCACCAGCTTCCTTAGTTCTTAGAATAGTTAGAAGCGACACGTTCTACTTTCAGACTAGACGTTCATCCGCTATGCCTCGCGTAAAGTGAGTGTGGCTCGTGAACACGCTTGACCCTGGGTGCCCTCGGCGCGACGTTGCGACGCGATGAGGGTTGTCCATTCGACGTGCGTTGTTTTCTCGTTCCTGGTGGCGGCCGCGTGCGGCCCCGGGAGCCGCGATATCGGTCCGGACTGCACGAGCGTGTGCACCGCGCTCGGTTTCGGGCAGTGCCGCGAGGACGGCAGCTTCGACCCACCGGTCGCATGCGGTCCAGATCAGACGTGCGATCCGCTGCATGGCTGCGTGGTCTGCGTGCCGGACGAGCTGTACTGCGCCGGACCCACCGGCAACGATATCCATCGCTGCAACGGGCAGGGTACCGACGGCACGTACGTCGAGTCGTGCCCGATGGACAACGCCTGCTCGGGTGGACAGTGCAAGACCCCGTGTGAGGCCGCCGAGGACAACCCGTCCAACGTCGGCTGCGACTTCTGGGCCGTCGATCTCGATAACGAATCGTCGACCACCTTCGGCATCACCAACGACGCCGCGGCGCAGCAGTACTCACTCGTGGTCGCGAACAACAACGACTTCGCCGTGATGGTGAACGTCAAGAAGAACGCGGCCAACATCGGGCAGCCGCTCACCGAGATGACCGTGGTCCAGGTCAGCGTCCCTCCGCGTGCGGCACAGCGTCTCGATCTGCCGCAGCGCGAGGTCGACGGCACCATGCAGCAGAACGGGACGTACATGCGTGCCACGGGCTCGGGCACCTTCGTCTCGCCCCACGCCTACCACGTGACGACGACGGGGCCGGTCGTGGTCTACCAGTTCAACCCGATCATCCAGCAGTACTCGAACGACGCCTCGACGCTGATTCCGCGCCAGGCGCTCGGCATGGACTACATCGTCGTCGGCTACGAGACGGCGAACCCGTGCGCGATCGCGGGTCTCCCGGGCCTCGATTCGGTACCCGATCACGGCGCCGTCACGATCATTCCGATCGAGGACAACACCTTGGTCACCGTCACCGCCGCGCACGCGATCAAGGCGTCCGCGGGATCTTCGGGCATCGCGATCGCGTCGACGCCGAAGGGCGGCACGCTGCAGATGACGCTGTCGCGCTACATGGTCGCCAACCTCGAATCGGAGATGACGGTCGGCTCCGTCTTCGAGTGTACGGCGGCGGTCAACGGGGGCCGGGACGGCGACTTCACCGGCACCTACGTCAAGTCGAACAAGCCCGTGCTGGTCTTCACGTCGAACGAGCGCGGCGCGGGCTTCGGCAAAGCGGCGAACATCGAGTATCCGCCGGGCTGGTCCACCACGCAGAACGGCGGCACCGATGACACCTGCTGCACCGAGCATCTCGAGGAGCAGCTGTTCCCGGTCACCGCGCTCGGCAAGGAGTTTGCGATCGCGCGCAGCCCCATCCGTTCGACCCACGCGACCTGGCGCGAGCCGGATATCATTCGCGTTGTCGGAACCGCCAATGGCACGACGGTGACCACGAACCTGCCGGCACCGTGGAATTCGTTCACGCTCGACGCGCGTCAGGACAAGACGTTCGGCGCCACCACGGGCTTTACCCTCTCGGCGTCGGCGCCGGTCCAGGTCGCGTCGTACCTTGTCTCGCAGCACTTCGTGAAGTACGGCCAGACCGGTGATCCCAGCCAGCTGATGATTCCGGCCGCCGAGCAGCATCGCAAGGAATACGTCTTCCTCGTCCCTGGAACGTTCCAGAACGACTTCGCCGTGTTCTCCAAGCCGGTCGACGCGAACATCGTTCTCGACGGGATGTCCCTGAGCTCGGCCGAGTTCTCGAACTGTGTTCGTGCCTCGATCGGGGTGGTCGCCGGCGTGATGTACGAGCAAGTCACCTGCCCGCTGGTCGACGGCCGGCACTTCGCGTCGTCTGACAAGCCGTTCGGCCTCTCGGTGTACGGCTATCACAATGTCGGCTCGTACTCGTTCGTCGGCGGCAGCGACGTGAAGATCATCAATCCGATCCTGTAGGCTGTTCGCGATGGACACCCTGTCTCCCCGCGAGTCCGCGCTCGTGGAGGTCGGCCGTTTGCTGCGCGATGAGGGCTACCGGTTCACCACCGTCACGCCCGAGACCCACCGCCGGGTCAATGCCCGACCCGGCACGGAGCGCGCTCGATCCTTGCGCGACGTGTTCGGCTGGAGTCGGCCGTTCGAGGCGTCGGCAGTACCGGCACCGATACTCGAGGCGCTGAGCCGCGCGGAGATGTGCGGCGAGCAGGGCGGCCTCCTCGTCAGCCGCGTGCGGTTCTCGACGCTGGGAGGCGGCATCTACGTGCACTCGGCATATCCGACGACGGACGAGAATTCGGTGTTCTTCGGTCCCGACACCTATCGCTACTGCGCGCTGCTGCGTCGCGAGGTCACGGCGGCGTCGCGTGTCGTCGATGTGGGCTGCGGTTCCGGCGTCGGCGGTCTGTGCCTCGCCGACCGCGTGGATCGAATCGTCCTCGCCGACATCAACGAGGCGGCGCTGTCGTTTGCGCGGATCAATGCCGAGATCGCTGGCGTCTCGGATCGCGTGGAGCTCGTCGAAGGAGACCTGTTTGCGCCCGTCCAGGGTCCGATCGACCTCGTGATCGGCAACCCGCCGTACCTGCTCGATCCGGGACACCGCGTGTATCGCGACGGCGGTGGCGATCTTGGAACCGGCCTCGGCGTCAGGATCGTCCGCGAGGGCCTCGCGCGCCTGTCGCCCGGCGGCCAGTTGATCCTCTACACCGGTGCGCCGATCGTCGATGGTGATGATCGCGTGCGGTCTGCGATCGCCCCGATCCTCGACGCCGGTGCCGCACGCTGGACCTACGAGGAGATCGATCCCGATGTGTTCGGAGAGGAGCTCGATACCCCGGCCTATGCCGCTGTCGACCGGATCGCGGCCATCAGCGTCTGCGCCGCCGTGGACGAACGGTAGATGCGTGACGGGGGCGCGCAGCTCACGGACCGTACGTCAGCAAGCGGTGGGCCGGGGTCCGACGGTCCGCTCGTTGCAGCGCTGGCGGAGGTGATGTCCCACCAACAGCATCAGCAGCTGGCCGAGCTGAACCGAGGCCGGCTCGATCCACGGCTTCCCGAGCTGGACTGGCGCGCCGACGTCGACGCCGAGCACGCGCTCCGCGTCCTCGAAGGCGAGGTCCTCGAGCGTGAGCGGTGCGTGATCGCTGCACGCGCACAGGCTGCTCCCACGGATCCCGATGGGTTCGTCGCCTGGTTCGCGGAGCTCGAGGCGAGCGGGCCGGGCCAGCACGATGCGTTGTTCCCGTGGCTAGCCACCACGGCACGTGTCGAGCAGATGCGCTGGTTTCTTCGCCAGGAGGTCGCGGGCGAGGCGGGGTTCGAGGACCTCGTCGCACTCGCGCAGCTCCGGCTCGCCGACCAGCCCAAGCTCGAGCTCGCTCGCAATTACTGGGACGAGATGGGCCGCGGCAACGCGGGCGGTATGCATGGCCCGATGCTCGCCCGACTCGCGAAGGCGGTCGACCTCGCAGAGCTCGAGGCGACCGTGCCCGTGGTCTGGGAGTCCGTTGCGCTCGGCAACATCATGCTCGGGCTCGCTGCGAATCGTCGCTACGCGTACCACGCGCTCGGTGCACTCGGCGCCATCGAGCTGACCGCGCCGGGACGCGCGGCGCTGGTCAACCAGGGACTCAAGCGCCTGCAGATCGCACCGCAGGCGCGGCACTACTTCGCGCTCCACGCGACGCTCGACATCAAGCACTCCGCTGCCTGGAACCAGGAAGTGCTGCGCCCGGTCGTCGCTGCAGAGCCCCGCGCGGCGGCTGCGATCGCCGAAGGCGCGCTGCTCCGCCTCGAGGCCGGACGGCGGTGCTTCGCGCGCTACCGCGCCGAGCTCGGCGTCGATCAGAGCCAGCCGAGGCGGGTCAGCTCGGCGAGCCCCGTCGTGCGCAGCGCTGTGCCGATGTCGTTGCGATAGCGGACGTTCGGAAGGGCGACCTTGGCGGCGAGAGCGTACGCAGCATGCTGCGCATCCTCGATCGTCGCGCCGCGGCCCGTGACGACCATGACGTAGCCGACCTGACCGGCGGTCACGAGCTGTTCACCGTCGAGCGCGACCTCACCGAAGTGCAAGTGCGCTCGCTCCTCCCCGGTGAGATCCTCGGGGAGACAGATCGGCATGCCCTTCGACAGCTCGTCATAGCCGTGGTGATACGGGAACGGCGGAACCGTGAGAACGACGCCGACGGCGTAGCCATCGTGCGTGACGATCGGAATCGAGGAGCCGGCGCCGATTCGCTGCAGGATCGTTCCGCATGGTTCCGCGAACAGCGCCGACAGGATCGCAAACCCCGGGTAACCGAACCGGCACGTGAACTCGAGCGGCCAGATGCCCTCGTTGTTGATGATCGTGTTGAGGTTCACGTAGCCGACGTGGCGAGCCTCGCGCAGGAGGTCCGCGAGCGGTGCAAGTGTCGCGGCGAACAGCTTGTCGCCGCCGCGGTACGTGACGACGGTGCCCATCTCGCCGGTCAGCTCACCCAGATCGCCGGGGAACAGCCGCTTGTGCTCCCAGTCGAGGTTGACCGGTCCGACGAACTCGCGACCATTGAAGAACGCGCCGAGCCCGGTCTCGATGCCCTTGACGTGATCCATCAGCGTGAACGTCGGAGGATCGTCATAGTCCTCTTCCCAGGTCCGCTGGTGGCGGCGCATCGCCGCGATCACGTCGACGCCGTCCTCGCGCGAGCCCACGTAGTTCGCATCCGACGGCATCTCGGAGCCATTGAACTTGAGCACGTAGCGATCGGGATGCGCGGTGATGTAGTTGATCGCCTCGGTGAAGTCCGCGAACGGCAGCATCGGCTTGGTGTGCAGGCCGATGTCGCGCAGGGTCATCTGCCCGAGCACGCGGTTCTGCTCGAGCTGATCGCCGAGCGCGCTTCCGCCGACGACGTGATAGCCGTCGCGCCGCAAGTGATCCTGCAGCTCGCCGCGGCCCGCATCCTCGAACAGGATGAGCCCGTCGGGTCCGGCCTCACGGACCCATGGCAGCTCCGCCTCCCAGTCGTTCGCGAGCTCGACCATGCCCGCGAGCACATCGCGCGAGCCCTCCTCGGCGATGTGAACGCGCACGTCGTGCCCCTCCGCGGCGAGCCGCAGGTAGAGCGAACCGAAGTCGTTGTAGTCGCCGATGCCAAGGACGCGCATGAAGCGAGTGTACTAGGCTGTCGGCGTGTCCGAGGTTCCGAGCTCGATCCGTGGCGGCTGCGACCCGGAGCGGTTCCGCGTCGACGATCGGATGCGGATCGCGCGAGGATCGACAGCACCTGTCCACCCGCACTGCATGGCGCATCGGGCGCCGCCGCCGCTTCCTGGTGCGGCGCTCGCCAAGCTCGTGAGCGCGCGGCTCGACGCGGTCCCGATCGAGGTCGCGGCGATCGAGGTGCGTGACCTTTACGCGCTGCTCGGTCACCTGCGCAGCCTATGTACCGGGTGACGATTCTGCGCGACGCGGGCGCACTCGTCGCCGCGTGCCTGCCTGGCGACTCGCTGTTCGACGCAGGCGCCAAGGTCACAGCGGGCATCGACACCGCATGCGTTGGCAAAGGCACGTGCGGCCTGTGCCGGGTGAAGATCATCTCGGGAGCGGAGAACCTCAGCCCGTTTACCGACGAGGAGCGCAAGCACCTCGGCAACGTCTACCACCTGACGAAGGTCAGGCTCGCATGCCGCAGCAAGCTCAGCGGTGACGTGACGATCCAGATCGTCCGCAAGAAGAAGTGATCACGGCGCGCACGTGCCCCACAGCGCCAGGACCGCTGCATCGTCCTCGTGCGTCGGCAGGACGCCGGTGTTGCCGGGGTTCATCAGCGATGGGCGGCCCGAGATATGGGCGAGACCGAACGCGTGCCCGAGCTCGTGCGCGATCACGACCGATAGCTTCGCGGGATCGGTGATCGCCTCGTTGATGTAGATCACGCTGTTCTCGTCGTCGTAGAGACCGAAGAACAATCCCGAAGCCGGCTCGAACCGGATCTCGATCATACCGTCGGTCGCCGGTTCGAGCGTGTGGACACCGTGCCCCCGCCACACCGTGAACGCGGCCTCGATGCCGGTCAGCTGCGATGCTGTGGCCGAGGGAGACGAGACCGTGATCGGCGTACAGACGTCGTGGACGACGTCGATCGAGACGTCCCTGTTTCCGCTGCTGCACCCCACGAGTGACACGAGCAATGCGACCCTGAACAAGGTGCTGACGGTAGCAACCCCGTGCAGGGTCCCTCAATCATGATCGTCTGCGAGAAGCTCCGATCCGGCTCAGAACGCGACGCCGACGTTCGCGTTGACGCCCCAGCGGTTCAGAGACGCTTCACCGCCGTTCCCGTTGAGCGATGGGATGAGGTTTTCTTGGGTTGCGAAGCGGTACTCACCGCGCGCATCGAACATGAAGCCCTGCCACTTCGTGGCGATGCCGGCTCCCACCGGAAGCTCCAGCACGTCGTCACTCTCGGAGATCGCTGACGTGTTGAAGTCGCTGCGGGTCAGATTGTAGTGCCGCCAGCCGACACCGCCGAACGCAAACGGCTGGATGTTCGCGTCGACCAGGTTGACGCGAATCTTGCCTTCGACACCGTTGCCGACGAGCAGTGCATTGGTGTCGAGACCAAGCGCGTCGATCGTCTGAGCAGAGCCGATATACGCGGCTTCGAATCCGATGGGAGATCGGGTTCCCATCGCGAGGCGAAGGTTCCACGAGCCACCATCGTTGGTATTGGTGCGCGCCGCGTCGTTGGTGAACCCTTCGACACCGCCGCCCAGTGCGACGGCGATCCCGTAGCGCTCGAGGGGTGTCCGGTCCCGGCTCGAGTCGTAGTCGTTGTTCTGATACGTCGGCGTCGTCACGTACGTCGGTTTGTTGTTGATCACGACCGGCGGTGGCGGTGTCACCGTTGTGTCGATGTCCGTGGTCTGCGGCAGTTGATTCGGGTCACCACTCATCGTCGATTCACCGGTCGTGTCGCCGTCCATACCGGTCGTCGGGGTCTGCGTCGTATCGGGTCCGGGCTGGGGCCGGGTGTCCGGCGTACCCTGAGCAGCGGCGGTTCCGCTCGCGGCAACCAGACTCAGCAGCAGCGCGCGCTGGGTGTGTTGAAAAATCGACATTGGAATCTTCCTCCTATGCCCTGGACGAGCATCGACTGTGCCAGCGAAGAAGGGCGCTCGTTCTGCGAGAACGCAGCTCACGCGTTGCGTGAAGGCGCCATGTGTCCTCGGGGCCCGATGCTCCGCGCGCACCGAAGTCCTCGCAAGCGCTCGCTCTCGGTGTTCTCGCTACGGCTGCGTGATCGTGCAGATGTTCGGGCCGGCTTCGGTGACGACGCACGTCGCATCCCACTCGACCTTCGCAACGCTGTTCACGAGGCGCAGCTTCACGGTGCCGACCGGCAACTTGATCTTGGGCGTGGGCGCGCGGCCGATCTTCTTGCCGCCAAGGAACACGTCACCGAACCCGTTCGAGACGCGCAGCTGCACCATTGCGAACTTCGTCGCTTCCTTGAGCGTGCGCTCGAGCTTCAGCGTCTTGCCGCGCTCGAGATCGACCTTGAACGAGATCGATTCGAAGCCGGTCCTCGTCAGCGATAGCGACACACCTTTCTCGGCGGTCAAACCCTCGCGGGTGAGTGGCGTCGTGCCAAGGCCGCGGCCGCCGAGCGTGACCTGCACGCCCGCGGGCTCCGTGGCCACGATCAAGGTCGATGGGGCCGGAGTGAACCGCTGGCGATCGACGACGGTCTCGCCCGCAGCCAGCTTGATCTCGTAGTCGATCGGCACGTAGCCCTCGAGCTCGAGGTGGATCTTCCAGGCGCCGGCGGGCACGTTGCTCGCTCGGTGCGGCGTCGGACCGAACTGCGCCCCGTTGATCGTTCCGCTCGCACCCTCTGGGAATGTCACGAAGTCGATCGTGCCGTTCGCGTTCGGCGTCACCGGGCCGGCATCGATCGCGAACGAGGGATCAACCACGGGATCCTTCACCGCGTCTGGACCACCGCGCGTCTGCACCCAGATCCCGACACCCGTTCCCGCGGCCACGATCAGCCCGAGCACGAGCCAGCGGCTCGCCTTGCTGCTGCTTGGCCGCGCGACACCGCCGGTGACAGCGTTCTGCGTCGGCTCC
>JAYUYE010001280.1:0-2332 GCA_043752985.1 Myxococcales bacterium | reverse complement strand
CGATGCAGCGCCTGTGCGCCGGGCCATGGATCGACGCCGCGGATCCGCGCGGCGACGGCGGTCGCGGGCTGCGCGAAGTCGATCAGGCCATCGGTCTTCTGCAGCATCGGCGCGTGCGTCGCGGCCGCGTGATCCTGCGGGATCGGGCGCGCCGTCCCGTCCGCGATCGCGGCGAGTGCTTCGAGCAACGCGGCCACACCGATCGGGGCGAGCCGGGCAAGCAGCTCCCCCGAGGTCTCCTGAGGATCGATCGTGATCTTGCGCTCGTGCAGCACGGGCCCGGTATCCATGCCCTCGTCGAGCTGCATGATCGCGACGCCGGTCTCGGGCTCGCCGTTGATCACCGCCCACTGCACGGGGGCAGCACCGCGATAGCGCGGGAGGATCGATGCATGGACGTTGATGCAGCCACGCGGCAGCGCCTCGAGGACCGAGAGCGGGAGGATCTTGCCGTACGCGACGACCACCGCGAGCTCGGCGCTGCTCGCGACCAGCGCATCCCGCAGCTCGCCGGTCCGCGCGGACTTCGGCTGGATGACCGCGAGCCCGAGCTCGAGCGCGGCGACCTTGACCGCCGGCGCGGTGAGCTGACTCCCGCGCCCCGCGGGCTTGTCGGGCTGCGAGACGACGAGCGTGACGTCATGGGCGCTGGCGAGCGCCCGCAGGCACGGCACCGCGAACTCCGGCGAGCCCATGAACACGACACGCATCGTCGTCGCCATGTAGCACTTTTTCGCGCCTTTCAGTCGATCAGGTTCGTCAGGTACGTGATGCGGAGGCGATCGTCGCGCAGCACCCGGAATGCTTCGTCGAGGACATGCGAGATGTCGTCGAGCTCCTGCGCGAGCTCGCGGCGCAGATCGGTCGGAAAGCCGTCGGCGGCGAAGTCACGGCGTGCCGATTGATACGCGCGCCGGATCTCGAATGCGGTGGCATCGCGGCGCACGCCGAGCAGCGCGAAGTAATCTGCGTCGCTGACGAGCTGCCAGCGCGCACGGACCCGTTCGCGATCGATCGCCAGATCGGTCTCGCCGACCAGCGCGGAGCTCTCGTCGGGGACCTCGGTATCCGTGCGCCGTGCGGTCGCCAGGCCGAGGACGCACAGGCCCCACGCAAGTGGCAGCACATCGGCGACGTCGACACCGGCGATGCGCGCGACGGTCGCGAGGTCAGCCTGACCGTCGAACGCGGCGAGCGCCCCGCGCTCCTCGACCGCGAGATCACCGAGGTTGATGATGCCGCCGAGTCGCTCGCGATCTGGCACCTCGATCACGGTCGATGGCGAACCGATCAGCCGATCGAGGCTCGACCGATCGAGCTTGCGGCGAATGCCCTCGAGGATCAGCGCTGCGGGATGACGAGACAATCGAATGCGCTCGGAGCACGGCGTTGCATCGATCGCGATGTGATACGTGCCGCGGTCCATTCCGAACAGCGAATACAGGATGTCCTCGACGTGGCGACGCACGGCGGGCAACAGCTCGCGCCGCTTGAGATAGCCGAAGTCGACGAGGATCTCGCCCATTCGCCGGCCCGACTCGAGCGCGACGACCTGACAGCGCTCGTATTGCGCCGCCGTGATCTTGCCCTCGCGCACGAGCAGCTCTCCCATGCGATCACGTGGCTCGCTCGACGACGCGAACACCGGGCGCCCCTGGTCGAAGAACACGACCCGCTCGATCCCTGGGCCGGACGTGAATCCCGGCCCCTCCGACCTGGGCCCCGGTCCTCCGGAGCCGTCGACCTTGTGCTCGCCGTGGCGGAATCCGATCCGTCCCGTCGACGCCTGCGCGAACATCTTCGCGAGCAGCATCGGCGCATCAGACAGTCCGCGCACGATCTCGCCGGTGTCGGGAAGGCCGCGCTCGCGGATCTGCGTGTCCCACGAGCCGGGCGACGTGGTCATGTCGCGGACGTCGTGACGCAGCACCGCGCGCGCCTCGATCTCGGTGACGCCTCGATCGAGCACTGGCTCATCACCGAGCGCCGCGAGATCGATCTCGGTGTGATGATCGTGGCGCGGGCCGAGGTCGACGGCAGGCTGCGGAGTACTCGCGTCACCGCCCTGGAACAAGCGCTGCGCCATCATCGACATCTTGGCGCGCAGCTGACGGGCGAAGTCGCGGCCGTCGAGGGACGCGGACGCGGTCGGCGGCAGCGGTGGCGACGGCTCGCGATCGGGCAGGTCGTCGAGGATCGCCAGCCGCACCTCGCGCGGAGGATCGTCGCCGAGCACCATGTCCTCGTCGAACTCGTCGAGTCCGAGGTCGTCGTCGATGGTCGACTCGGTCTTCGATGCGATGAGGTCGGCGAGCGGCAACGCGCCGCTCCA
>JAYUYE010001279.1:0-5975 GCA_043752985.1 Myxococcales bacterium | reverse complement strand
GGACAAGGACGAGACCGCGGATCCCGCGACGTCCAAAGCTGAGGCTGCGTCGGACGCACCCGCGCCCGAAGTCGCGCCCGAGCTGACGGCGGAACCAGCAATCGAGGCAACGACCGAGGAGCCAGCCGCGATCGAGCCGCCTCCATCGAAGGGCGAGCCGTGGCCCGACGCGACGCCGCAACCGATGCGTCCGGTCGAGCCCGCCCGCGCGCGCACCGAGACCGTCGGGATGCCTGCGGAGCTGGCAACCGGGTCGCCGCCCGCCATGCCCGCAGCGCCGGGATCGGTCGAGGATCCGACCTTCATGCCGCGTTCGCGCGACGTTCCGAGCGGCCACCCCGACGATCCCGCGCTGGCGCCGGGCCGCGTGCCGAGCGGAGACTCGCGCTCACTGCGCAAGGCCAACGAGTTCGCGCTCATCTACCGGGTCCAGACCGCCGTGATCAGCCGCGCTGGCGCCGTCGGGACTCGCGGTCAGTGGAGGGTGGTCGATTACCCGACATCTGCATCGGCGAGCACCGCGTACGCGAAGGAGGTTAGCAGGTTCGTCGCGGAGGGATTCTCGGACTATCGTGACTGAGGTGTTCGACCCGAAGTCCCGCTCGTCCTGGCTGAAGCGCTGGGCCCTCGAAGCGCCGAAGCGCTGGCTCGGAAAACGGAGCACGATCGGTCAGGACGTCGCCAGCGGTGCGGATGGACTCTCGTATCTGCGCCACCTCGTGCGCGGCAACCGGATCCGGCGGAGCGACGCATTCGACGAGGTCACACCCGAGGCGCCTCCGGTCCTGATCATTCACGGCTTCCTCGGTACCCGCGGCTCGATGTACATGCTCGAGCGTCGTCTCGTGCAGGACGGCTTCGTCTGCGTCTCGTTCAACCTCGGGACGTTCAACGTCCGCGACATCCGGCGCTCCGCGTTCCTGATCCATCGCAAGATCGAGCGCATCCTCGCGCAGACACCGTCTCAGCGGATCGACATCATCGGTCACTCGATGGGAGGTCTGATCGGCCTCTACTACGTCAAGAAGCTCGGCGGCCACACACGGGTTCGCAAGCTGATCATGATGGGCACGCCGCTGCGCGGCACCTGGGCAGCGCTCGCCGGCGTGGTGACGCTCGGCCTGTGGTCGACTTCGTCGTGGCAGCTGTTGCCGCGCAGCCGGTTCCTCGACGAGCTCGCCCAGGGACCGATGCCGCCCGGCGTCGAGTGTCATACGATCGCCGCCGCGCGCGACTGGGTCGTGCCACTACCGACCACGCGGCTCAAAGGCGTCAACGCGATGACCGTACCGCTGGGCCATTCCAGCTTGGTCGTTTCCGAAGAGGTCTACCGGCGCGTCGTCAACACGCTACGGCCGCCACCGCACGACCAGCTTGATCCCGGCGATGACGACCCTCCAGCGACGGACTGAACCGGTTCACAGTGTTCAAACCTGTGAATGACGGGCGTTTGCTTGCTTGTGTCCGCCGTTGGGCACTAGAATTTTCGAGTTCCTTTCGAATTCCATGAACGATCGTCCACGCTTCGCGCTGCGCTTCATCTCCGGCAAGTACCAGGGGGGAGAGTTCCCCTTGCGTATGAACCGCGAGATCATCATCGGCCGGTCGAGCGACCTGGACATGGTGCTCGTCGAGGACATGGTCTCGCGCCGTCACGCGAAGATCAGCTCGACCGACGCCGAGGTCTACATCCAGGACATGGGGTCGACGAACGGCACCTTCGTCAACGGAGAGAAGATCGCGGGTCGCGCGCTGCTCCACGAGGGTGATCGCATTTTGGTCGGCACGTCGATCATCAAGGTCGTCGGGGTCGAGGGCGCGCTCGCATCGACCACCGAAGCCGAAGCTCGCCGCAAGCTCGAGGCCGGCGCCCAGCAGCGCCAGGCGACGCAGGGTCGCCCGATGTCGGGCGTCATCGAAGAGATTCCGCTGCCGGATCTGCTGCAGCTCCTGTCGACCAGCCGCAAGAGCGGCGTGCTCACCGTCAACAACGGCGTCAGCGTCGGCAAGATCTTCCTGCGCAAGGGCGCGATCTACTTCGCGACGATCAACGACGACTTCGCGGTCAGCCCGCAGAAGTCGATCTACCGGATGCTGACGTGGCTGACCGGTACGTTCGAGCTCGAGCCGCAGGTCGAAATGCAAGTGATGGACGAGATCCAGGAGTCGACCGAAGGGTTGCTCATGGAGGGCGTTCGGCAGCTCGATGAGTTCCGCAACATGCAGAAGAACCTGCCGCCGCTCGGCTCACCGCTCGCGGTGCCAACGCCGCTCGCCGGCAAGCTGCGTGATCTCACGCCGTCGGAGCTCGATACCTTCCAGCTCGTGCTCGATCACGGCCAGCTGCAAAAAGTGCTCGACAACTTCCCGGGCACCGATCTGGACGCCGCGCAGAACATCATCAGCCTGATGAAGCGCGAGTTCGTTGTCGTCCCGTAGCGCGCGAATCCATTCGATTCTGCGCTGGGTGATGACCGTGGTGATGGTCGCCGCCGGCCTGAACCACTTCATCAACCCGCCGCCGTACCTCGGCATGATGCCGGCCGAGCTCCCCCAGAGCTGGCACCTGCCGCTCGTCTATGCGTCCGGGGTGTTCGAGGTCCTCGGCGGTCTCGGGCTGATCCTGCCAGCGACACGACGCTTCGCGGCCTGGGGCCTGATCGCGTTGTTCATCGCGGTGTTCCCCGCGAACCTGAACATGGCGCTCAACAACCTACCGCTCGGAAAAGACTCGATCCCGACGTGGGTGCTGTGGGCACGGTTGCCGCTACAGCTCGTATTCATCGCGTGGGCGTACATGATCGCGCGGTACACTCGATCATCCCCGTCTTCCGCCACAGATGCCCGCGCAACGTCTCGACCGAGATGATCGGAACGGAGCTCCGGCTGCGGACGCCGTATCGCGGCATCGAGACCGGCAAGGACACGCTGCGGATCAAGGTGAACATCGCTGCTCGCGGCTGCGCACCCTGTGCCGTGACGATCGATGTCGATGATCTCGCGATCGAAGTGCACGAGGGTGACGGCGGGTTCGTGCTCGGCGCTGGAACGATCGATGCGTTGTTCGTCGTGGAGCGCCAGCCGCGCGCAGGATTCCTGACCTGGTTCGGGGTGTTCGCACGGCGCAGAGGTCGCGCTGATCATCTCGTGCTCGAGACGCCCGAAGGTCGGGTTGCGCGGTTCGTCGAGCGACAGATCGAGGAGTGGCTCGGGCTCGACGACGAACCGGTGCGCGGCGAAGTTCGGATCGATTAACCGTGGTACCACCAGAGCTGTGAGCGCGCAGCTTCGCGAGGCAGCCAGCGTGATCTTGCTCCGCCCGGCGACGCGTGGATTCGAGGTGTTCCTGCTGCGCCGCCGCAAGGGCGCATCGTTCATGGCATCGGCGTTCGTGTTCCCGGGCGGTGGTTCCGAGCCGAACGAGGACGCGCGAACGTGCGCCGCGCGCGAGCTGTTCGAGGAGGCGGGCGTGTTGCTCGCGAAGGACGCGAACGAAGGCGAGACCGAGACTCTGCAGGGGGGCTCGGTGTTCTCGATCGGAGCACTCCGCAAGAAGGTCCTCGGCGGTAGCGATGCCACCGCGTTGCTCGCCGCTGCAGGTCTGGGCTGGTGGACCGACGTGCTCGTCCCGTGGTCGCACTGGATCACGCCGTCGATCGAGCCCAAGAGATTCTCCGCGCGGTTCTTTATCTGCGAGCTGCCGCTCGGGCAGGACCCGAGCTTCGATGACATCGAGACCGTCGATCAGGCCTGGGTCACGCCGCAGGATGCGATCGCGCGCGCCTGCGACCTCGCGCTGCCGCCACCGCAGCTGCGCACGTTTCACGAGCTCGCCGAGTACGCGACGGTCGAGGCCGCACTCGCGGCAGGTCACCAGCGCGCGATCGAGCCGTTCCCGATCCTGCCGCGGCTGCGCACGATGTCACCTGGCGACGGCCCCTGCCTGCTGTTGCCGTGGGATCCCGAGTACACGGAGACCGGCACCGGCGACAGCGCACCGCTGAACTACACACCGGCGTGGGCGAATGGCCCGAGTCGCTTCGTCCTGGAGGACCGAACGTGGAAGCACATCGCCGCACCTGGTTCGATCCGCACGGTCTGACGATCGGCACCGCGGGTGGCGGTGATCGCCGGCTGCCGTTCTACGCGGGGGCGATGCACTACTGGCGCGTCGATCCCAGACGGTGGACGGCGTGCCTGCGCACGCTCCACGATCAAGGACTGACGATCGTCGAGACCTACGTGCCGTGGCGGGTGCACGAGACTGCCGCGGGCGTTCTCGACTGGACCGGGGCCAAGGACCTCGGCGCATTCCTCACCGCGGCGCGCGCGGCGGGTCTGTCGGTCGTTCTGCGCCCGGGGCCGCACGTCAACGCAGAGCTCACGAGCTTTGGCATTCCGGATCACGTACTCGCCGATCCGGCCTGCCTCGCACGGACCTCGCACGGAGCTCCGGCCTGGCTACCGACGCCGCCACGCGCCTGGCCGATCCCGTCGTACGCGAGCACGGCATTTCACCAACGCGTCCACGCCTGGTATGCCTCCGTCGCCGCTGTCGCGGGACCACACCTCGCGCCCGATGGTCCAGTCGTCGCGATCGGCGTCGACAACGAGGCGCAGCTGTTCTTCCGGCTCGGTGCGTACGACCTCGACTACCACCCCGACGCGCTCGCCTGGTGGCGCGACGCGAGCGCGCTCGACGGCGCACCGCCGCGCGCATGGGATCCTTCCGACGCCGCACGTTGCGTGTCGTGGGTACGGTTCAAGGATCAGTACATCGCACGCGCTCTCGGTGCGTTCGCAAAGTCCCTCGATGACGTCGGCTTCGCGGGCATCGCGCGGTTTCATAACCTGCCGCCCGGGCATCACGGCCTCTACGATCTACGCCGGATCCAGCACGCGATCGGTGGCCCCGTCGGCATCGACGCGTACACACCGCGCTCGGACTTCCGCGATCTCCGCCGCCGGGCGACCGCCCTCGTCGGCAACGCGCAGCCCATCCCCCTCGCACTCGAGGTCGGCGTCGGGTTCTTCCCGTGGTTCCCACCGCTGGACGCCGGCAACGATCCCACCCGCGAGCGCGATCACCTGCTGTCGCTCCTCGCCGCGGGCGTGCGCGGGTTTAACCTGTACATGGCGGTCGAGCGCGATCGCTACTACGGCGCCGCGATCTCGAAGACCGGCACGCTCGAGTCCCACGCGTCGTGGATCAAGCCGCTGCTCGCGGCGCTCGCCGAGATCGACTGGCCCTCACTGCGCCGCGCCACCCCGATCGCCCTCATCGACTCCAGGGCCGACACACGCTTCGGTGCCGCGACCTGCGTCGCCGATCCGTTCACCCCCGTGCTCGCCGAGGCGCTCGGCATCGGCCCCGCTGGCGGCGCCGAGCTCGGCACCGACGCAGGCGCGATCGCCGCACGGCGCTGGCAGACCGCGATCGCCTCCGCCCTCGAGCTCGCACAGGTCCCGTACGCGATCGTCGACGACACCGCGACCGAGGACGAGCTCGCCACCTACCGCGCGGTGATCGTCCCGACCACCGCGCGCGTGGACCGCGGCCTGTGGCAGCGGATCTCCGCGCTCGCCGAGCACAAGCGCGCCATCGTGGTCGTCGGCCCGACCACGCCGACCCACGACGAGCTCGATCAACCGCTGCTCGATCCGCCGCCGCGCCGCATCGGCAAGATCCGCGCAGGCTCGCTCGATGATCTGCCGGGCCTGGCCGAGGACCTCGCGTCACTCGCGGGCGAGCTGCTCGATACGTGGCAGGTGGAACGTCCGGACGACGTTCGCTCCTTCGCCTATGCGAATGCAGCGGGTGAGACGAAGGTGGTCTTCATCGTCAGTGATGCGTTGAAGCCGGTCACGGCGGTGCTGCTGTGTGGGGCTGACACGAGCGTGATCCGGGATCCGTTCACGAACGAGCAGCTGCGCATTGTCGATGGCAAGGCGTCCATCTCGCTCCCTCCACGCGG
>JAYUYE010001278.1:0-5977 GCA_043752985.1 Myxococcales bacterium | reverse complement strand
CGGATAGCCGTGCCGCGCGATCGCGCGCAAGCTCTCGTCGATCTTGAAGCCGACGAGTTGCCGGGTCAGGCCGGCCTTCTTCTGCTCGCGCAGACGATCGGCGCCGAAGAACTCGCGGCCGTCGAGCTTGACCGCCCAGCCCAGGCCGGCTTCGAGCGGCGTGTGATCGTCGTCGAGATCGTTGCCGTAGAGCGGTAGCTTTGACTCGAGCCGCAGTGTGTCGCGGGCGGCAAGGCCGATCGGGAGACCACCGAGCGGCAGCGCTGCTTCGAGCAGCGCGGTCCACAGCGCGACCGCGTCGCCATTCGCGCACGCGAGCTCGAAGCCATCCTCGCCGGTGTAGCCGGTGCGACCGACGATGCACGGGACGCCGGCGACCGTGGTCTCGGTGAAGGTGAAGCTCGGCATCGCGGCGAGGGTGCCGCCCGCGAGCGCATCGACCATGGCGACGGCCTTCGGACCTTGCACGGCGATCAGCGCAGTCTCATCGGAGACGTCGACCACATCGCACGGAAACTTCACGTGCTCGCGAAACCAGCCGACGTCCTTCGGCGTGTTCGACGCGTTGACGATGACGAAGTACTCGGTGTCCGACTTCTTGTAGAAGATGCAGTCATCGACGACGCCGCCATCGGGGCGGCAGAGCAGCGTGTAGACCGCCTTGCCGACCGGCGCGCCGACCACGTTGTTCGTGGTCAGCCGGTCGACCTGCTCGCGCGCGTTCGGACCGCGGAGGTAGACCTCGCCCATGTGGGAGACGTCGAACAGACCCACGGCGGTCCGCACGGCCTGATGCTCCTTGATCGTGCCCGCGGTGTACTGGACCGGCATGTCCCAGCCACCGAAGTCGATCAGCCGAGCACCGAGCTGCTTGTGCACGTCCCACAGCGGGGTTTTCCTGCGCTCCATCGCGGGCGACACTACTACGTGACGAGCACGTGGGGGCGAGTGACGACTGCATCTCGCACGCGGGTCCCGATCTCGAACTGCGCTCGCCGGCGGGCTTCCAGGCGGCGGTGCTCTCGCCACTTCGTACCGTCGCGCTTCCAGATGGTCAGCCGCGCATCGCCGATCATCGTGTTCGCGCAGTACAGCTCGGTGCCATCCGGATCGACATAGGGCGCGTTGACCATCTGATCTGGCGAGCACGTCAGCTCGCCCTCGATCTTGACCCGCGGTGACCACGCGGAGAACGTCGCGCGACCGGTTCCCCACGAACCGCGATTGAACGGGACGTGGCGAAACTGGTTCAGGCGATGCTGCTCTCCATCGAGGTCGAGCGCGACGCACATCATCGGCGGAAGCGTGAGCCCGCGGCGTTGCAGGCGCGCTCCGAGAATCTCGAGCACGGCATCGGGCGCACCGGTGAACTCACCGCAGCGGCCCCACGTCCACGAGTACGCGTGCTTCGTGCCCCAGACGTGACTCTGGCCCGCGATCGCACGCTCGAACACGAGCTCCTCGCCGTCGACGAGGAGCGTGCCCGAGAGCGGCACCCGCGGATTGGGCACGTGATAACGCGTGTCGCCGAGCCCGCCGCGCGCGTACATGAGATCGGGCAGGGGGCGCA
This sequence comes from Myxococcales bacterium, assembly GCA_043752985.1. Classification (GTDB taxonomy): domain Bacteria; phylum Myxococcota_A; class Polyangia; order Haliangiales; family Haliangiaceae; genus JABFXX01. The sequence continues at coordinate 4,407 of JAYUYE010001278.1, read as the reverse complement.
GCGTGCTCGCCGCGGGAACCCAGCGCAGATCCCAGCGCACGTCGTGACCACCGCCGGCCAGCTCACCGAAGCTGTGATCGTGCCCCATGTGGCAGCCCGAGATGATCACGCTGAACGGATCGGTCGCCGAAGACACGTCCTCGCTCTTGAACCGCTTGTGGATCCCGAACGTCTTGTCGGGCCGCGTCGGATCGAACCGCGCGAACCACAGCTCGCCGCGTGGCGCGTCACCGTACGGCGGCGAGCCCGCGGTGCCGGTCTTCGGTGCTTCGGTGATGAAGCGAAGCCAGAAGCCCTGGTCGGTCTTCGGGTGATTCCAGGTCGTGTACCAGACCTCGTAGACGCCCGGCTGTTCGGGACGCCAGCGGCGAACATTGTCGATCTCGGTCATGCGGTCTTTCCCGTGGTGCGCGAAGGGGTGGTGCGCGACGGAAGCTCGCCCGCGCGTGGCTTGCCGAGGACACGATTTGCCATCCACGACGCAAACCTGCGCGGCACGAGGCGCACGCCGAAACACGACAGCTTGTTGACGAAGCCCGGGATAACCGTGCGCTTGCGCTTGATCATCGAACGCACGCAGATGTTCGCGCACTGCTCGGCGCTCATCATCGAGGCGTTCGCGATCCAGCTGTAGTTGCCGGCGCCCGCATTGGCGTGGAACTCGGTCTTCGTCCCGCCGGGGCACACCACGGTCGCGGAGAGCGACGAGCCCGCATGCTCGTCGTGCAGCGCCTCGGTGAAGTTACGAACGAACGCCTTGGTCGCGGCGTAGAGCGCCATGTTCGGTACCGATTGGTACGCACCGATCGAGGCGATGTTGAGGAGGTACGCGCGTCCGGGATCCTGCGCGCGCGCACGCACGAACAGATGCGAGAGCTGGACCACTGCGGTGACGTTGAGCTGGACCATCTCCGCGTCGCGCTCCCACTCGATCTCGGCGAACGGACGGAAGTAGCCAAACCCGGCGTTGTTGATGCAGATGTCGACCGCACCATCGGCGGTCGCCGCGGCCCACAGCGCGGCCGCTGCCTCGGGACGGCCGAGGTCGGTGACCACGATGTCGGCGCGGACGCCGAGGGCCGAGCACTCGGCGGCGATCGCGTCGAGCTCGGGCCTGCGGCGCGCGGTCAACACGAGGTCGACCCCCTGCGCAGCGAGCAGGCGGGCGATCGCCGCACCGATCCCGCTCGACGCGCCGGTCACCAGCGCGCGCTTGCCACCGAGCTCCGACATGAAGGGACCGTATCACCCTTGACGCTGGTCCGGCCCGCTGCGATCACCGGCCATGCGCTTCCTGTTCCTCGTCCTCGCACTTGCGATCTCCGCGTGTGGCCCGTCGTCGGGACAGATCCGGGCTGCGAAATCTGCGCAGTACAACGCGCCCGCGAAGAGCGTGCTCGACGTCGCGCTCCAGGTCGCGCAGCGGACCTACAAGATCGGCGCGATGGACTTCGAGACGCTGATGTTCGCGACCGTACCCCAGTGGTACACGCGCGATGGCGGCCGGATCTCGCCGAACACAGACGGCAGCAGCAACGGCGACTTCGTCAACGCCGGCGGCGGCGACGTCCAGGTCACCCTGTTCGTGAAGATCCGGCAGGTCGAGGGCGGCGAGATGCTCGTCGTGGTGACCGCGAAGACCTACGAGCTGATCTCCGGCAGCCCGCAGCCGCGCGAGCTCGCTCCCGATGATCCCAATCTCCCGCCGTGGGTGCTCGGTCGGATCGACTCGCTGTCCGTCGAGATTCACGACGAGGCCAAGAAGCTGTTCCCGACGACCTAGTCCGCTTGGCGGGGCGCCGATCCCGGTGTACGACTCGCGGCATGCGGAACCTTTCGATCTCGATCTCGATGCTCCTCGCGCTCGCCGCATGCGGTCCCTCTGGCAAGGAGGTCGCGATGGCGAAGCAGGCGCGTTACCAGGGCGACAAGCTCGTGCTGTTCAACGCCACGAAAGCGGTGGTCGAGTCCAAGCACAAGCTTGCCAAGTCCGACGAGAGCGCGCTCGGCATGCAGACGATCGGCCGCTGGTACACGGCGGAAGGAATGGTCGCGCCGGGTAGCGACGAGGACATTCGGCAGGTCCCCGACAAGAGCATTCGCATGACGCTTGTCGTGCGGATTCTCCCCGATCGCGACAACTGGATCGTTCACGTCGAGCCGTCGATGCTGCGCCGCCTGGCCGGCAGTCCGAAGCCTGATGTCCTCGACCCCAAGGATCCGAGCGTCCCGGGATGGGCGACCGGCCAGGTCGATACGCTGCAGTTCGAGATCCACCAGGCGCTGGCGCAGTATCAGGTCAAGTCGCCGGGGGGCATGGCGCCGGCCCCCTCACCCGCGCCCGCTGCACCCGCTCCGCCTGCCGAGGGCTCCGCGGCCTCCGCACCGACTCCGTGAACGACAATGTCGCTCGCCCCGACGCGGTCGTCGGGTTCGTGATCGACTCCGACGAGCGCGTCGGCGGCGGTGGCTTCATCGAGATCCGCCGCATTCGCATGCGCAACCGGCGCGCCGACGGCAGCGTCTCGGAGCAGTACTGTTGCGACTCGGTCGCGCGGCCGTATGGCCAGGACGCCGTGATCGTCGCGGTGTTCGCGCGCGTCGGCGACCGCATCGACATCTTGCTCCGCCAGCAGCTGCGGCCCGCGATCTTCAAGGGCCGCGATCCGGCTCGCGCGCCGCTGCCCGAGGCGCCGCCCGCCATGTTTCTCACCGAGCTCGTCGCCGGGATCCTCGAGAGTCATGATGTTGGAGAGCCCGGGCTGCGTGCGCGTGCGGCGGCCGAGACGCTCGAGGAAGCGGGGTTCGTGGTCGCGCCCGAGCAGGTGATCCTCCTCGGTGCGGGGGCATTGCCGTCGCCGGGCTCGATGGTCGAGAAGTTCTACTTCACCGCGGTCGAGGTCGATCCGGCGACGCAGCAATCGCTCGGCGGCGATGGCTCACCGATGGAGGAGGGTGCGTCGACCCGGTGGATGGAGATCGACGCCGTGATCGCCGCGTGCGTCGCGGGAACGCTCTTCGATCTCAAGACCGAGGCCGGGCTGCGCCGCCTCCGCGACCACCTTCGCTGATCAGGTCGCGCCGGGGTCGGTGTCGCCGGGCGACGGCGCACGTGCGACGCCCGCGGACTTCGCGTACTCGTCGAGCTTGCGATAGAGCGTCTTGCGGTCGAGGCCGAGCCGCTGCGCGGCACGCGTCTTGTTACCGGCCTCGTCCTCGAGCACGCGCTCGATGAACTCGCGCTCGAGATCCGCGAGCGTCATCCGGCGTGCGACCGCGGTGCCGAGGAAGTCGGTGGCCCGCTTCTCGCGAACCTGTGGTGGAAGATCCTCGTCGGAGATCAGCTCGCCTTGGCACAGCGCGATGCCGCGCTCGAGCACGTTCATCAGCTCGCGAACGTTGCCGGGCCAGTTGTACGCGAGCAAGAGCTGCTGGGCCTCGGGAGCGAGCCGCATCCGGCGTGCGGGACCGGCGTCTGCGCGACGGCGTGCGCTCAGCTGATCGAGCATGTGCTCGGCGAGCGGAAGGATGTCCTCGGGCCGCGAGCGCAGCGGTGGCAGATCGATGTGGATGACGTTGAGCCGGTAGTACAGATCCTCGCGGAAGCTGCCGTCGGCGAGCATCGTGTCGAGGTTGCGGTTGGTGGCAGCGACGACGCGCACATCGACGCGCTGGTTCTTGGTCGCGCCGAGCGGGCGGACCTCGTGCTCCTGCAGCACGCGGAGTAGCTTTGCCTGGAGGGGGAGGGCGAGCTCGCCGATCTCGTCGAGGAAGATCGTCCCACCGTCGGCCTCGACGAACAGGCCATTCTTGTCGGCGCGCGCGTCGGTGAACGCGCCCTTCTTGTGACCGAACAGCTCGCTCTCGATCAGGCCCTCGGGGACCGCCGCGAGGTTGACGCCGACGAACGCGCCGTTTGCGCGGTGCGAGTTGTAGTGAATGGCGCGCCCGATCAGCTCCTTGCCGGTGCCGCTCTCGCCGGTGACCAGCACCGAGGCGGTCGACGCTGCGATCCGGCGTACGAGCGACACGACATCGCGCATCGACTGGCTGTTCGCGATGATGTTGGCGAGGCCGAACTTGTCCTCGACCTCGCGCTGGAGCCGCGCGACGCGCGTGCGCAGGGCTCGCTCGCCGAGTGCCTTGTCCGCGACCAGCAGCAGCTCTTCGATCTCGAACGGCTTGGTGATGTAGTCGTAGGCTCCGAGCTTGACCGCGCGGATCGCGGTCTCGATCGAGCCGAACGCGGTGATCATCACGACGTGCGGCGGCTCGGGCAGCGCCATCACGCCGCGGATCAGATCGAAGCCGTCCATCTCCGGCATGCGGAGGTCGGTGATGATCAGGTCGAACCGGTCCGCGCGCGCGAGCTCGAGGCCGGTCGCGGCGCCGCCGGTCGCCTTGACC
>JAYUYE010001277.1:0-2334 GCA_043752985.1 Myxococcales bacterium | reverse complement strand
CCGCGGTCGGTTCGTCTGCGAGCAACAGCGGAGGATCACCCGCAACGGCGCGCGCGATCGCCACTCGCTGCCGCTCACCTCCTGACAGCTGCGCTGGATAGGCATCGAGCTTGTCGGACAGGCCGACGCGCGCGAGCACCGTTTCACTGTCGCGCCGCGCGGTTCGCCGGGTCACGCCGCGGGTCTCGAGCACGAGCTGAACATTCTCGCGAACGTTCAGTGACGAGATCAGGTTGTGGCCCTGGAACACGAAGCCGATCAAGGCGCGCCGGATCGTCGGTAGCTCGGACTCGGAGCGCGCAGCGGTGTCGGTACCGAACAGCGAGACCTGGCCCGCGGTCGGACGCAACACACAACCGATCATCGACAACAGCGTCGTCTTCCCGGAACCGGACGGTCCGACCAGCATCACGATCTCACCGCGCTGGACCCGGAACGAAGCATCGCGAACCGCGGTGAACGCCAGCGCCCCACTGCCGAACGTCTTCGAGACGCCGACGGCATCGATCGCCGGGATCGTGACGCCGGTCATCGAAACACCATTCCCGGCTCGAGCCGCGCGGCGCGATAGAATGCCAGGAACGACGCCAGCACGCAGAGGACCATCATGGCGGGCAGCGTCGCGAGCACGAGGGCGTGCGGGATGACCAGGCTGAGGTTCGCCGAGCGGATGCCCTCGGCAGCCCCGGCGACGAGCCCGAGCCCGACGATCGAGCCGAGCACCGCATAGACCATCGCCTGGACGACCAGCATCCGCATCAGGTCGAGGTTGGTGTAGCCGATCGCCTTGAGCGTTCCGAGCTCGCGCAGGTTGTCGATCACCGACGAGTACATCGACAGCAACACGATGACAAAACCGATCACCAGACCGAACAGGGTCGACACACCGAACGTGATCCCGAGCTGCTGTGACAACAGCGTCGAGACGATCAGATCGTGGAACGCCTCGCGCGCGATCACCGTGGCGGTCGGCAGCTGTCGCTGGAGATCGGCAGCGACCGCCGCGAGGTCTGCATCGTCGGCGACATCGACGAGCACGAAGCTGAGCTCGTCCGTCGGAACCCTGCCGATCTCACGAGCGAGGTCGAGATCCGCGAACGCATAAGCCGGACCGAACGGGAGCAAGCCCCACGTGAAGCCACCGACCCGCACCCGCTGACCACCGATCTCGCGCACCGATTCGAGGTTGAGTCCGCCAAATCGCTCGCGCTGCGCATCCTCCATGATCACCGTGTCAGGTGCGTGCAACACCTCGGCGGCGCCCGCGACCATGTTGAAAGGCCCGCCGAGCATGGTGTCGAGATCGACACCGACGAGCGTGATCGCTTCACTGCCGCCACCAGGCTTGGTGATCGACGTGCCCACCATGACCAACGCCGAGGCGCGCGCAACCCCAGGTACGATCCGCGCTTGATCGAGCAGCGAGGTGCGCTGACGCTGTCCTGGCTGCGCGAACGTGGTGGCCGGCGGCACGATCCACAGATCCGCGTTCGCGTTGTCCACGAACGAGGTGTTCTTGGCGAGCAGCCCGAACATCGTGCCGAGCTGGAAGTTGGCGAGCATCGCGGCGAACACCACGCCGAGCAACGTGCCGACGAACTTCGCGCGGGCGGCGAACGCCATCCGGATCGCAAGGCCGATCGTCGCCCGCCACCGGGTCAGAGGGTGACGCTTCACCGCGGCGAGGCGACCGGCGACGTCGAACGGCTCGGGCACAGATGTCTGACGCCTCGCTCCCGTTGCCGGTTACAGGTGATCAGGGCTCAGAACACGCGTGGCATGGCGGTTGTTTCGGCGATGCCAAGGCGCACACCGATCCGCTGGTCGATCTTGCGCAGCGCCACGTCCCGGTTTGCCGTCGTGAACGTGGTCAGCATCGCGCCATGAGGTTGCCTTGCGGTTGATCGCAGCCGACCGTGAAGCTGACGGCCGGGTTCGAGTCGGTCAGGTCGAGGCGCAGCGTGATCGAGTCATCTTTGCCAGCCGCGTTGGGGAGCTCTTGCCCGGGTCACCAGGCGCCTTCGACGTTGACAGGTCGCCAGCCACCTACTCGACCTGCCGGAGAGGACGGTCGCGTCACTCGATCGTCAACGGGATCCAGTCCGCGGCCATGCCGCCGGTCTCATCGGTGGCTACGACGAACATCCACGTCGAGCCCGCGGGCCCGGCGGTGTACGCGTTGGGCAGCGTCTCGGGCACCACCGCATCGGGCTCCTCGATGTCGACCTCGGGCTTTGCGAGGTCTCCTGCCGCGCTGTAGAAATAGCAATCGACCGTCTCGAGGACGCGATCGGGGTCATCGCCATCCTGCGGGTCGAGACTCGCCGGATCGAC
>JAYUYE010001276.1:0-2338 GCA_043752985.1 Myxococcales bacterium | reverse complement strand
TCTCGTGCTTGACGCCCATCGCGTGCGCGATGGTTGCCGCGAACATCGCGTTCTGCACGTTGTGCATCGCGCGTCCCTCGAGCGTTGCGGGGATCAGGTGCGTCCACAGCAGCGGCAAGTGCGTGCCTCCATCGTAGAGTGTGATCATGTGACCGCGGATGTGCTCCTCGAGCACGGCCGCGATGCCGCCGGCCGCGATGTGCTGGCGGACCAGCTCGTGGCGCGGGTTCATCGTGACGTACGCGATCCGGGCTGCCTTCGAGAAATCCGCCATCCGCAGGCACCGCTCGTCATCGGCGTTGAGCACGGCGCAGTCTCGCGCGACTTCGATCACGACCCGCTTGATCTCTGCGAGCTGCTCGAGCGTGTCGACGCCGCGCAGCCCGAGATGATCCTCGGTGACGTTCAGCACCGCGCCGACGTTGCACGTCCGGTAGCCCATGCCAGCCCGGACCAGGCCACCACGCGCGGTCTCGAGCACCGCAAGGTCGACCTCTGGATCGCGGAGCACCATCTGCGCGGCCCGCGGCCCCGTCAGGTCGCCGACGACCGTACGCTCGCCATCGATGTAGACGCCGTCGGTCGTCGCGAGCCCGACCTTGCGACCATCCATCTTGTGGATGTGCGCGAGCATTCGAGCGGTCGTGGTCTTGCCGTTGGTGCCGGTGATCGATGCGATCGGAATCCGCGACGGCGTGCCGGGCGGAAACAGCATGTCGATCACGGGCCCGCCGGCATCGCGTGGCTTGCCTTCCGTCGGCGCCACGTGCATGCGGAATCCGGGCGCAGCATTGATCTCGCAGATGCCGCCGCCGACGTCGCGATACGACCGGCTGATGTCGACGGTGATGAAGTCGATGCCGGCAACGTCGAGGCCAATCGCCTTCGCCGCGCGGACGGCCATCTCGCGATTGTCGGGGTGGACGACGTCGGTCAGATCGATCGCGGTGCCGCCGGTCGACAGGTTGCCGGTCGACCGCAGGAAGAACTGCTCACCGGCCGCCAGCACGCTCGCCTCCGTCATGCCCCCTTGCGCCATCAAGCGATGAGCCTGGTGATCGAGCTCGAGACGGGTCAGCACCTTCTCGTGCCCGATGCCACGCCGCGGATCCGCGTTCACGATCTCGACGAGCTCCGCGATCGTGCGGGTCCCGTCGCCGACCACGTGCCCTGGCACGCGCTTGGCGACCGCGATCAGCTGGCCACCGATCACGAGCATCCGGTGATCGTAGCCCGCGAGGTAGCTCTCGATCACGATCGTGCGAGCATGCTCTCGCGCCTGGTCAAACGCGACGCGCACCTCGTCGTTGGTCGTGAGGTTGATCGACACGCCACGGCCATGGTTGGCATCGAGCGGCTTGACGACGACGGGATAGCCGAGTCGAGTGGCTGCGCGCACCGCTTCCTCGGCCGACCGCGCGAGCCGCTGATGCGGCACCGGTAGCCCGAGATCGCCGAGGATGCGATTGGTCTCTTCCTTGTCCGACGCGATCGCGACCGCGATGTGCCGTGTCTCGCTGGTGACCGTCGCCTGGATCCGCTTCTGGTACTTGCCGTGGCCGAACTGGACGAGCGAGTAGTCATTGAGCCGCAGCCACGGGATGTCGCGCGCCTCCGCTGCCCGGACCAGTGACATCGTCGACGGGCCGAGCTGCCGGCGCTGGGCGAGCGAGATCAGATCCTCGAGCTCGGTCTGGAACACGAACGGTGCGGTCGCCTCGGTGAACGACCGGAGCTCCACGGGCAGCAGCGAGTCGATCAGCCGGTGCGCGAGATCGGCGGCGGCCTCGCCGACGCGCTCCTCCTCGTACTCGAAGATCACGTGATACTGCCCGGCGGTCCCGGTCGAGCGGGTCTTGCCGAAGCTGACCTTGGCGCCGGCGAGCTGCTCGAGCTCGATCGCGACGTGCTCGAGCACGTGCCCGAGCCAGGTCCCCTTGTCCTCGGTGAGCCTTCGAACGAAGCCGCCGGGCTCGCCGTACGAACACGTATGCTGGTCGAGGCTGGGCAGCGCAGCGAGCAGTGCGGCGTTGAAGCCGTCGAGCGTTGCGCTCGGCCATTGCTCGAGTGCTCCGAGGTCGACGGTGAGTCGCATCACCGGGAACAGTGCGTACTGGTTGGGACCGCGATAGACGCGTCGCTCGAGGAGCTTCACATCGTCTCCTTGCTGCTCGGTTGCGGTGGACGCGCTGTGCGGGTTCGCATTTCATACGTCGCGCCGTTCGTGAGGATGTGCAACTGCACCCCGATCATGCAGATCGGATCGGCCTCGCTCGCCTGTGCCATCGACGAGTGAGTGAGACCCGAGACATCGACCACGGTGATGCCGCCGGAGCCG
>JAYUYE010001275.1:0-5992 GCA_043752985.1 Myxococcales bacterium | reverse complement strand
CGACCATTGCGTGGCGCACCGTCCGGCGCTGACGCCGGTCACGCTCCCCTGATCGCATCGCGCGCTGCGTCGAGACGCGCCCGCGCTTCCGCGGCACCGCGGCGACTCGAAAACTGACCGAGGAGATGCGCGAGCGGACGCGGATCCGATCGGCGGGCTGCAACTTGCTGCGCCCACCGCACGCCACGAACCCAGCTCGCCGCGTCGGCAGCTTCCGAGGTCCACACCCATGCCCAGCTCGGACGCAGCTCCCAGAACGATGCGCGAACCGCGTCGACATCGTCGATTGCTCGCAGGTCCTCGATCATCTGCAACGCGATGCCAAGCTCGCTGCCAGCCGCTCCGATCAACGAGCCGCGCCCACCGATCGAATCGACCGCGAGCTTCGTCGCGAGTCGCGCGAGTGCGCCGGCAGTCGTGGCCGAGCCGTGCTCGACGACAGCGCGCAGCTCCTCGCGAGGGATTTGGGTGAAGTCGATCGCGGGATCGCGGCTCCGGTCCTCCGCGATGCGTTCGACCTCGAGCGTGAGCTGACGAGGCAGAGCTCCCGACCGACCGCCGCCCGCGCGCCAGGCGATGTGGACAACATGGTCGAGAAACTGCCGGGGCTCGGCTCGCTTCGGCGTGGCCTCGCACGACGTGGTGACGTGGAATGAAATCACCTCGTTTTGAGAGGTGCGGGAGCGCGGACGTTACGGAGAATCTGCAGCGCGCTGGGCAGCCCGTGCGACCGTGAGCCATGACAGGTCCACGCGTCGCACTGCTGCTGACTCTGGTCCTGTCCATTCAGCCAGGCTGCGACAAGAAAGACACCAGCCCGAGCGCGACAAGATTCCCGCGGACCCGCGCGTGCGAATCGTCGACGGCCACCAGAAGATGCGAAAGGTGATGGTCGACGCGGCACGAAGGGTGTCGAGCAGCTGACGGCTGTTGAGCGCCGAAAACGAAAAGAGCCGGCACGATGCCGGCTCTCTCGTTTTCTACGCGACGGAGTTAGACGACGCGAATGTTCTCGGCGCGCGGGCCCTTCGGTCCACGACCCTCGTTGTAGGACACCTTCTGGCCCTCACGAAGCTCCTCGAACCGAACGCCCTCAACGGCGGACATGTGGAAAAACAGGTCGGTTCCCGAGCCGTTCTCGATGAAACCGAAACCCTTGTCAGTCAAACGCTTGATCGTACCTTCAGACATCGTCGTAGCTCCTAGCAGCAGAAAAGACTCAAACGAGGGGTCAACAAACAGCCGGCCCCATAGATCGTTCGAGTCAGGATTCAGATCTGCCCCGTAACCGGACCCATGTCGAGGCTTTTCTCCATTCGTTAGCGAGCAATCGCCATCAGGCCCCTCCACGGGCCCGCGCCGCGAGGTGGTCACCACCCGCGGGAGTCGGTCGCAGCCAAAGAACAGGGTCTCGGACCGCTTCGTCCGTGGTCGCCGCCAGCAGTGGTCATGGCGCCGGCATCACGTTCCGCACGCCGCTCGTGCTGTCCCCTGGGCGCTGCCGCTACTCCTTGTCAGCGTCAGCGTCGCCGTCAGCGTCGTCATCATCGTCAGCGTCGTCATCATCGTCAGCGTCGTCGTCATCGTCGTCCGTCGGTGGCGGCGCCTGCTGCGTGCGCAACGCCTCGATGACATGACGGAACAGCTTGCGGGCCGCGCCCGGAGGCTTGCCGGTCGTGCCCTCGCGCTGGGCGGCATCGATCAGGCGCGGAAGCTCGTCGTCGACGCCACCCGGGAACTCCGCTGCTACCGCGACCCCGCCCGCGACCATCCGCGCGCGCCACTCCTCGGCCTTGTGGAACAGCTCGGTGTCCGTGTTCTCCGACTCGTGGAGCTTCGAGAGTTTCTCGTCGATCGCCTGGAGGTCATGGCGGCGCAACTCGCCAGCGAGCCTCCGCTCTTCGCGGCGGCGTGCGCCGAGGGCCTTGAGCGAACGTGCGTGATCGACGACGAACCGCAGCTCCTGATCGAGGGCGAGCTTCTTCAGCGCCGGATCCGACAGCTGCATGATCGTGCGCGCCATCCGGGAGGAACGGTCGCCGGCCCGCCGTGCCTTTCCCTTGGCGATCTGGCGGTTGGACTTGTCGTCGTCACGGGGGCTCATTCGCTACATATTGCACGGCTCGGTAGATGCGTGGCGCCGCCGCGTGTGCTCTACCGGTCCCCCGATGTCGAACGAGGCAAGACGAGACCGCGGAAAGCTCTTCGAGAACGCCGACAAGAAGAAGCCGAGCCAGCCCGACTTCCAGGGCGACTGCACGATCGACTCGGTTGCCTACGAGATTCTCGGCTTTCGCCGCAACGACCAGCTGGCGATCAACCTGGCTCCCCCGCGCGGCGACCGCAACACGTATCCGCCCGACGTCTTCAAGGGCGCGCTCGAGGCAGCTCCCCCGGCAAAGAAGGGCGGCCGCGGCGGCAAGGATCCGAACGCCGCTCCGGCTCCCGCATGGGCTGGCGAGATCGAGAGCGACGAGGCGCGCTACGGAATCAAGGCGTTCGAGCAGCAGGGCAAGAGCGGCCTCTACTACACGTTGAGCTTCGAGCGACTCGAGAAGAAGGCACCCGAGCCCGAAGAGTGGGTCGACCCGGCAGACGCGTCCTAGCTCAACGACTGATTTGCTCGGCGCGTTCGCACCGTGATCACTGCGCGGAGAACGCGACGTCGTCGACGTACCAGCCGGGCCGCGTGTGCAGCCGGTTCGTTTCGGCGTCGCTGCTCGCGAAGCTGACGCCGGACGAGAATGCGAGCCGGAACCGGAACGACGGGGTGACCGCAGCAGCTGGAATCGGCACGCTGATCTTCTGCCAGCCTCCGCTCGTGCCGACCCAGCCCGGCTTGTTGTTGACGTAGAAGTTGTTCGCGCTGACGCACGAGTTGCCGCTGATGTCGGGGTTGATCTTGAGCGTGCCCGGATAGGCCGGGGTCGGAGTCACGGCCATCCACGCCGTGCCGTTTGTCGAGACCTCGAGCAGTCCACCGTCGAACCAGGTGCCAGTCTTGCCCGCGACCGTGCCGGTCCAGAAGTCGGTCCAGCTCCAGAACGTGAGGTTCACGGTGCGGCCGGCACACGCCGAGAGGTCGATGATCGGCGACACCAGCGCCGCCCGCTCGCACGACGTGTAGTTCGCATCGAGGCGCGTCGCCCAGCACTTCGTTCCGGTGTGGCAGCTGCCCGGACCGGAGGACGCGGTGCCGTTCTGCCATTCATCGAGCGGCCACCCCGCAGCGACGGCGCCGTCGAGCACCGCATGCGTCCAGCCACCGACGCCGGTCTCGAAGCCGGTCGCATGCCCGGCGAGCTTCAGGTCGCACGCGGATGGCGGCGCGTCGCTCATCCCCGGAGCATCGGCCGCCTTGCCGTCGGTTGCCGCGTCGACGCCGGGGCTGGAAGGAGAGCCCGCGCTGGCGCATCCGACCAGGACCAGCCAGGCAGTCCATCGCGCCGTCATGCGGCCACCATCTCATGGCGCGGGCGGTACCGGGGGTGGGGGAATGGTGGGCAGCTGACCCGACAAAGGTGGGTCACCTCACCAACCGTCGGGGTGGCCTCACGTTGTGCTTGAGTTGGCCCCGCACTTCGACGACCGTCCGGTTATGAAGCGGGTGCTGATTGTTCTCCTCGTCATTGCTGGGTGTGGGCCGGCCAACAGGGACCAGGGTGACGACGGAACGGGTGATGCCGGTCCGGTCGACGCCGCGTGTCCCACGGCGATCACCGGCAAGGTGTTCGCGCCGAACGGCACGCTGCCGCTCTATAACGTCACCGTGTACGCGCCGATCTCGGATCCGCCGCCGTTCCCGACAGGCGTCCAGTGCGGTCAGTGCACCACCGGCTTGCCCGGCGGTTCGTACGCGAGCGCCGTCACCGATGCGACGGGCAACTTCCGCCTCGAGGGCATTCCGGCCGGCTTCAACGTCCCGGTGATCATCACGACCGGCAAGTGGCGCCGCAAGGTGAGCATCCCGGTCGTCACAGAGTGCTCGGACACGCCGCTGCCCGACGGCACGTTCCGTCTGCCCAAGAACCGCAGCGAGGGTGAGATGCCGAACATGGCCGTTGTCACCGGCGGCTGCGATCCACTCGCCTGCATCCTCACCAAGATCGGTGTCGACACCACCGAGTTCGGCTCGAGCCCGACGAGCGGCAAGGCGGTCACGTTCTACAACGGCTCCGGTGGTACGGCACCCGGCACCCCCGCGTCGGCGACGACGCTGTGGGGCGATCTCAACGAGATGAAGAAGTACGACATCGTCATCAACTCGTGCGAGTGCGACGAGCACAACGAGAACAAGACCGCGCCGGATCTGCTCAAGCAGTACGCCGACCTCGGTGGTCGCGTGTTCGGCTCGCACTACCACTACACGTGGACGAAGAACCTCGTCCCGTCGTGGGCAGGCACCGCGACGTGGGCCGGCGGCTCGGGCAGCACGCCGGATCTCGTCGACATGACGCACGCAGCTGGCATGGCACTCGCGCAGTGGCTCGTCACGGTCCAGGCCTCGACGGTGCTCGGCCAGATTCAGCTCGGTACGAAGACCCAGGACGCCGGTCCGGTGATGACGCCGACGACGCGCTGGCTGTACGCATCGGGCACAAACCCGGCGAGCCACTACCTCTCGTTCCAGACTCCGGTAGGCGTCCAGGCGGGTCAGCAGTGCGGCAAGGTCGTCTATGCCGGCATGCACGTCAGCTCGGGCTCGGTCGGCGCGTCGTTCCCCGCGGCATGCAGCACGACGTTCACGCCCGATGAGAAGGCGCTCGTGTTCCTGCTGTTCGATCTGACGAGCTGCGTCGGCAGCATCTTCTGAGCTCCGAGCGGGTATGATGCTCGCGCGATGGAGACGTTCGTCCAAGGCTGGGGCCTCACGATCGCGTCGTGTGGCGTCATCGGGCTGGTCTTCATCGCGGCCTGGCTCCACGTCCAGCGCGAGCTGACGTGGGTCCGCACGCTGACCGATCACCTCGGCGTCGAGATCACGTCTGACGAGCCGGGCACCACCAAGGCGCCGGGCTCGCTCGCGGTCCAGGCGATCCGCGACGAGTCGCACGCGATCCTGTCGTCGAAGGATGCGGCGTGGGCACTCAAGCAAGTGCGCTCGTGGCAGATGCGCGCGCAGCGGCTCGAGGCAGCGCTCGCGTTCTGGACGGATCTCTTGCGGCAGCTCGGCTTGCTCGGCACCGTCCTCGGACTCGGCCTCTCGATGGCCTACACGGGCAGTGACGTCGCGAAGCTGCTCGGTCCGCTCGCCCTCGCGATCTGGACCACCGTCGTCGGTCTCGCCGGCAGCATCTTTCTGTCCGCGATGTTCTCGATGAAGCTCGCAGCCTGGGTGGACGCGTGCGAGAAGAACATCGAGGCGTGGGAAGCGCGGCGACAGACGCTGCGCGGAGCCGTTGCGTGAGTCGGCGGCGCGTCCACCGATCACCGGACCTGACGTCGCTGCTCGACGTGCTGTTCATCCTCATCTTCGCCTCGCTGATCCGCACGGCCGCACTGCAGAACGCCGAGGCGAACGAGGCGAACGAGGCGCCGCCCGCGAAACCGGTCGTTCCGGCGCCGCCGCCCCCTCCCGCCGAGATCGCCGCACTGCGTACGCGCGCGCTCGCCAACCTCGACCAGCAGCTCGCATCGCGCAAGCCACTGGTGATCCGGGTGTCGCCGCAAGGCGTGATCACCTCGGTCGAAGCAGACGGCAAGAAGCTCCCGCTCGATGTTCCCCTGCTCGAGCACAGCCCGGATCCCGACGTCGGGGTCGCCTATCTCGGCGAGCGCTCCGCCGAGCTGCGGGTGTGTCGCGTCGCCGCGCTCCACCTCCAGGCGAAAGATCTCGCGGCCTACCTCGTGATCATCGCGTCGATCGCGCCGCTCGCGGACCTGCCGCACGCGTTGCATCAGGGTCTCCACCGCGACCTCGATCGCTGCCTCACCGATCAGCGCGGTCTCGCAACGATCGTCGACCCCGCCGCACTCTCCACACCATGATCTC
>JAYUYE010001274.1:0-2342 GCA_043752985.1 Myxococcales bacterium | reverse complement strand
GTCACGTGCACACGGCGAGCGGCGGTGGTGGCGGTGGTGGCGGTGGCGGCGGTGGTCGCAGCGGTGGTGGTGGTGGCGGCGGTGGAACGCCGGGCGGCGGTGGAACGCCGGGCGGTGGCGGTGGCGGCGGTGGAACGCCGGGCGGTGGCGGTGGCGGCGGAACGCCCGGTGGCGGTGGCGACGGTGGGCGAAAGCGGCGCCGTCGTGGTGGCCGTGGGCGCGACCGCGCGAGCGCCTGATCAGGTTGCGCGGCCGAGAGTCTCGAGCTCGGCGAGTCGCGCCCCGCGGCTCAGGTCGAGCGGCCGAGGGTCTCGAGCTCGGCGAGCAGGGCCTTCAGCAGCTCGGGCGGGACATTGTCTGCCGCGAGCGCAGCGATCGCATGGGTGATGACCTCGCCGCGCGAGGCAGCGTCGAGCTCCTCGAGCTGTCGGCGTAGCGGCGCCAGCTCGGCCCGCGTGGCGGCACGCAGGATCTCCTGGCGCTCGGTGGGGTCCTGGATCATCTCGAGCGCATTGCCGAGATCGTGGCGGCGAGCGACTCGCGTCGACGCCTTCTCGATGCGAGTCACCCATTCGCGGCCCGTATGCGGCGGCGGAACGGTCATCGTCGAGGCGGGCGTCGGGACCGCGAGCCGCGCGACGCGGTGTCCCTCGAGCAGGCGGCGCAGCCCCGAGCTCGTGTGGACGAGCTTGGAGGTGTTGTCCTCGGCGAACCGTGCCGTGTACGTCGGCGAGCGAAACGCAAACGAGCTCGAGCTCCCCGACCAGCCGAAGTACGTCACCGCGGTATCGGCCGACGGGCACGCGGGACTGCATCGCGCGGCCGCCTGTGCGCGGCGATTCATCAGCAGACCGTAGGCAACGCCGATCGCCGCCACGATCATCACGAGGCCCGCGACCACGTGCGCGAGGATCGCGACCGCCACGCCGGCGACGATTCCGACGAGCGTGATCCCGGCCGAGACCACTCCCGCGCCCTGGAAGCTCTCGACATGTGCCAGGCAGCGCCGGCAGTACGGGAAGTCGAGGCTACGCGCCGAGTCCTCCGCGAGCGCGCGACCCTTGGTGCGGGTCACGGGGATCGCGAGCTCGGCATCGGGGGCCGCGCCGCAGCACGGGCACTGAAATGGCAGCGCGAACCGACGCGACGAGACCTCGACGGTCGGTCCGAGCGCCGCTGTGCTCACAGGCGTCCGATCGCCGCGCCCCTCCAGCATCGGTCACATCGTAGCTCGAACCGCGGCTGTCAGCGCAACGGGAGCATGCAGCTCGCACCCTGGCCCGGCGATTCCTCGACGGTGATCTCGAGGCCGCGCACATGCGCACCGGATAGCTCGGAGGCGAGCCGCTCGCGCAACAGCTCGGCGATGTGCGCCGCGAGCGCCTCGACGGAGATGTTGTCGATCGGCAGCAGCAGCACATCCCCACGCGGAAACACGTAGCGCTCCCCGCACAGCGTCAGCTCGAGCTCGGTGTCATCGCGGACGATCACGAGGTGTAGATTCTTGGTGGCGATCAGGACGTGCTCTTTCCACGCGGCGCACAGCTCGCCGAGCGCCGCCTTGATCGGCGAGAACGGAAGCATCGCGGGCAGGTCGATGCGATCGACTTCGAGGGCGATCGCGATCGTGTAGTTGTGCCCGTGCAGGCGCTCCTTCGTGCCGTCGGGGAACACCGTCATGTGGGCGCACGAGACCTTGTACTGCTCGCGCGCGATCGAGATCCGATGACGGGTCACGAGACCGAGGCTACCGCATAACGATACAGAGCGAGCCCGTGTGGACTCGCCCTGTGATGTCGCTCGGTGGATTGTCTCAGCGGCGCAGCGCGAGGCGCGCGAGGCCGAGGCAGACCACTGCATTGAGCAGGAGCCACACGGTCGCGAAGCCAAACGCCGACGGAACGTCGAGCGTCAGCATCGGGACGACGGCGAAGAACGCGAGGTGCGCCGCGACGCCGACCGCGAGGCCTGCGAGCGGAGCGCGGGCGCGCGGCATGCCGTAGCCGATCGCGATCAGGGCGAACGGGATCAGCGCGCTGAACAGCGCGAGGTTGCCGTGGCCGAGCCACTGCGGCAGGCCGTTGGTCAGCGACTCGATCACCGGCAGGCTCGACAGGCTCGGCGCGATCTCTGGCAGGAAGAACAGACCGGTCGCACCGAACAGGACGCCGACCAGGTAGCCGACGCCGCCGAGGCCCGCGACCGAGACTCCCAGGCCACGCTTGCGCGCAGACGCGGCGATTGCTCCAGCCATCAGCATGCCGAGCAGCAAGCGAAGGCCGCCGCCCTTGGAGCGCGCCGCCTTGACCGCGGCCGGCGCATCGATGATGCCGGCGCCGTAC
>JAYUYE010001273.1:0-5993 GCA_043752985.1 Myxococcales bacterium | reverse complement strand
CCCGGCGCGCCGGGCGCTGGATGATCGCGGCCGTCGCGGCGAACGCACTCTTGCTCGGTGCGGTCCCGGCGGTGATCTCCAGCGGCTGGCGCAGCCTGGTCTCGTCACCGTCCGCTCCGTTCGACGGCGCCCAGCTCTCCGAGGTCCCGCTCGTCGGCGATCTCGAGGCCACGTTGACGTTCCCCGCATACTCGCGCCGCGCACCGCTGCCACTGCCGTCGTCATCAGGAGACGTCCGCGGTCTCGCCGGCACCGTCGTCGTGATTCGCGCGCGCGTGCTCGTTCCCGCCGACAAGGTCGAGCTCGTGATCGAGGCCGGTGATGCGGCGGGCGAGGAGACCAGCGTGCCGTGCGTGCTCACCGGCGATCAGCTCGCCGTGCAGCTCACGATCGAGAAGTCCGCGCGCTACCGGTTCGCGGTGAAGTCACCCTCGGGTGTGCGCTCGATCGAGACCACCGCGCGCTCGATCGAGGCCGAGCCCGATCAGGCACCCGCGGTCCAGCTGATGGCGCCGGCGGAGACGCTCGACGTCACGAACCTGCGCCGGGTCGAGCTCGCGTACGTGATCGAGGATGACTTCGGGCTGTCCGCCGCCGAGCTCGTGTGGGAAGCCGGCAAGGACAAGGGCAAGAAGCCGATCACCCTCGAGGCCATCCCGGGTGGCCGCGCGCAGGGCAAGGTCCTGTGGGACATCGCCGAGGTCGTCGTGCCGAGCGGCGGTGAGGTCCGCTACTGGATCGAGGCGAAGGACAACGACAACATCGATGGGCCGAACATCGGGCGGTCGCGCGAGCTGAGGCTACGCGTCGTCAGTCCACGTGAGCGCCACGAGGAGACACTTGTCCGTCACCAGGAGCTCGCCGAGAAGATCGTCCGCAACCTCGGTGGCCGGCTGACGCTGCCGCCCGACGATGCACCGCGCGAGGAAGCCGCGCAGAAGCTGCGCGAAGCGGTCGTCGAGCTCGGCTCCGTCAGCGCCGCGTTCGACAAGGATCCGCACGCGTCGGACGCCATGCGCAAGGCGCTGGTGCAGATGCGCGAGCGGCTCGACAAGCTTGCGACCGCCGAGCACAAGCTGCTCGCATCGACGCGCGCGCAGGCCGCGGCTCGTCCGGTCGCGCTCGCACCAGGTCGGTTCGGCATCATCGATCCGCGGCTCGTCGCCGAGCTCGAGGACGACACGATCATCCTCGCGGACTGGCTCGATCGCGAGCGCGTCGAGGGCATGCTCGACGTCGCCGACGAGATCAGCGCGCATCAGAAGCGGCTCTCCGAGCTCATGGCGCAGTACGCGAAGACCAAAGACCCCCGCCTCCTCGACGAGATCGAGCGCGAGATGAAGGCACTCGAGCGCGCGTACGCCGAGCTCGACAAGCACCGCCGCGGCATGCCCGAGGACGTTCTCGATCAATACGTCAACCGCGACGCGATGCAGGCGCAGCAGGGCGCCAGCTGCCTCGATGAGGTTCGCAAGCTGATCCGCGCCGGAAAGACCGCGGAAGCGCAGACCAAGCTCGAGAGCTGCCGTCTGCAGCACGATCGCTCGGCGTCCGCGCTCGAAGGCTCGCTCGCCGAGCTGCGCGGCGACAAGTTCAGCGACGAGCAGAAGAAGCTCGACGAGGTGATGAACGAGCTCGCCGACGTCGCCAAGGATCAGGACGACATCGCCGCCGAAGCAAACCGGATCTTCGAGGCGTACGCAGAGAAAGCCGATGAGGTCGCGAAGGATCATCGCCGCGAGGCAAGCAAGAAGGTCAGCGCGCTCGTCGACAAGCTCCGCAAGCGGCTCGCCGACGTCGACGAGAGCGGCCTGACGCCGTTCGCGAAGGAGGAGCTCGATATCGTCCAGCGTCGGATCGGCGACGTCGAGCACATGGTCGACGACGGTGATCTCGCCGAAGCGCTCGGTATGGCTCGCCAGGCGAAGTCGAGCCTCGACACGATCGCCGGCGAGCTCGAAGCCGCGATGAACGACGATCCGAAGTCCAAGTGGGCTGATGCCACGCAGAACGCGCTCGAGGATATCGAGCGGGCGGCGCCGATCGCGAAGGAGCTGATCAGCGAGCTGCAGGACCTGTCGCCGCGTCCTGATCAGATCATGTCGGCCGACGATCAGCGTGCGCTCGAGCGCCTGCGTCGTCGCGAAGCGATGAACAAGGGCCGCGCGCAGAAGCTGAACGAGCGCACCAAGCAGATGGGTGCTGAGCTGCCTGGCGATACCGGCAGTGAGCTTGGCAAGAAGCTCGGTTCCGCGATCAGCCAGATGGGCAACGCCGACGAGCGCATGAAGGCGAAGGACCCGTCCGGCGCACGCGAGGCGACCCGCGCCGCCGCCGATGCGCTCGCGAAGGCGCGCGACCGTGCACGCAGCGCCGCTCGTCAGGCCCAGGAGGGCGCGGTTGGCGACGAGCCGATCCGGATCCCCGGCGCCGACGAGTACCGCGCACCGGAGCGGTTTCGTGAGGACCTGCTCGAGGCGATGAAGAAGAAGGGCCCCGCCGCGCCCGACGGCTATGACGAGATGATCAAGCGCTACTACGAGGACCTGATCAAATGACGCCCGAGGCCAAGACCTCTGCAGGCCGAGGACGCTCCGCGCGGGGATCGATCCTCGCTCTCGCGGCGCTCCTCACGCTGTGCGCCGTGACCGCGCGCGTCGAAGCGAAGCGCGATCGAACCGTCACCGGCGACGTGATCAAGGCGGCCCGCTTCCTCCAGACCGCGCGCCTCGATGATGCCCGGACGCTGCTCGCGGATCTCGAGAAGCGCGCCGCGGACAGCGTCGAGGTCAGCTGGCTGCGCGCCGAGCTCGCGTTCCAGACCGGCGACTACGCCGGCGCGATCAAGCTGCTCGAGAAGGTCCCCGGTGACGCGGTCGATGGCCTCGTCGGCGGCACGCGCAAGCTCGCCGCGTCGACGCTGTCGGTCACCGAGGCGTTCGCCGAGATGAAGTCGCCGAAGGGGCACTTCCTGATCCGCTACGCGCCCGGACCGGATGCCACGATCGCCGAGCTCGCCGGCGAAGTACTCGACGCGGCGTGGGAGACCGTCGGCGATGACCTCGGCCTGCGACCCACGGATCCGATCCGCGTCGAGCTTCTCGGCGCGCCGTCGGATCTCGCGAAGCTATCCCCGCTCACCGAGTCCGACATCGAGACGACCGGAACGATCGCGCTGTCGAAGTACAACAAGCTGATGGTCGTCTCGCCGCGCGCGACGATCTTCGGGTATCCGTGGATGGACACGCTCGCGCACGAGTACACGCACCTCGTGGTCTCGCGCGTTTCCCACGACACGGTGCCGGTCTGGCTGCAGGAAGGCCTCGCGCGGTTCGAGCAGACGCGGTGGCGCCGTCCCGCCGAGATCGTCCTGTCGGCGACCGAGCAGGCGTTGCTGACCAGCGCGCTCAAGAAGGGCCGGCTGATCACGTTCGACGAGATGCATCCGTCGATGGCGAAGCTGCCGAGCCAGGAGGCCGCCGCGCTCGCGTACGCGGAGGTCTATACGCTCGTCGCCTGGATGCACAAGAAAGTCGGCTACAAGGGCATCCAGACCGCACTGCTCGCCCAGCGCGACGGCAAGAGTGCCCGCCGCGCGGTCGCCGAGGCGCTCGGGATGACATGGAGTGCGGTCGAGGCGGAGTGGCGTGCGCACCTCAAGTCGACCGAGCGCGGCGATCGCGGGAGTCCCGCCCGCGCCGGCAAGCCGATCAAGTTCGCGAAGGGTGGCGTCGATTCGGAGAACGTCGGGCTCGAGCAGGTAAACGTCCGAGCCCGGAAGCACGCGCGACTGGGCGGCATGTTGCGCGCGCGGGGGATGCTCGATGCGGCGGCGATCGAGTACGAGAAAGCACTGTCGGCCGGCGGTCCCGATCCGTTCGTCGCGGGCAAGCTCGCCCGCACCCTGGTCGAGCTCGGAAAACATGAACGCGCGATCGAGCTCGCTACCCCACTAACTGCTGCAGATGATCGCGATGCGGTCGCCGCGGTGACCCTGGGTATGGCAAGGTCCGCCAAGCAAGAGTGGCCACAGGCCATCCTCGCGTACGAGCAAGCACTCCGAGTGAGTCCGTTTGATCCCACCACCCGCTGCGGCCTTGCCGAGGCGTACCGTCAAACCTCTGATGCTCGCGCGACTCGCGAGCGAACCGCATGTGACGAGCTGAAGAGATGACGACGAGCCGACCCACTCCTGCCTCCGGTGAGCCCGCGCTCGCCGAATTCACCCCCCTGCACTCGGATCCCGAGCAGATTCCCCTCGCACGCGAGGACGTCCGGACCACCCAGGTGACCCCGTTCGTCGCACCGGTGCCGCCCCTCCCGAGTCCCAGAAGTGACCTCGATGCGGTCGCCGAGCTTGCCGAAGCGCACGCGCAGATCCTCACCGAGATCGAGAAGCGGATCATCGGACAGCGGAAGGTGGTCGAGCAGCTGCTCGTCGCTCTGTTTGCGCGCGGCCACACGCTGTTCGTCGGTGTACCCGGCCTCGCCAAGACGCTCCTGATCTCGACGCTCGCCGAGACGCTGAACCTGTCGTTCCAGCGCATCCAGTTCACGCCGGACCTCATGCCGGCCGACATCACGGGCACCGAGGTCCTCGAGGAGGATCACACCACCGGCCGCCGGATCTTCCGGTTCATCAAGGGCCCGGTGTTCGCGAACCTCGTACTCGCCGACGAGATCAACCGCACCCCGCCCAAGACGCAGGCCGCACTCCTCCAGTCGATGCAGGAGTACAAGGTCACTGCCGGCGGCCAGACGCACGATCTGCCGCTGCCGTTCCTCGTGTTCGCGACCCAGAACCCGATCGAACAGGAGGGCACCTATCCGCTGCCCGAGGCCCAGCTCGATCGCTTCATGTTCCAGGTCGACGTCGACTACCCCTCCGAGTCCGAGGAGGAGGAGATCGTTCGCCAGCAGACGAGCGATCATCGCCCCGAGCTGGTGCGCGTCCTCTCGCCGCAGCGAATCATGCAGCTCCAGGATCTCGTGCGCCGCGTGCCGGTCGCCGACCACGTCGTCAAGTACGCGGTCGCCCTCGCCCGCTCGACGCGACCGACCTCACCGAATGCTCCCGCGTTCATCCGCGAAGCGGTGTCATGGGGTGCCGGCCCGCGCGCCTCGCAGTTCCTGATCCTCGCGGCCAAGGCCCGCGCGATCCTCGCCGGTCGGTTCGCCGTCGCGATCGACGATGTCGCTGCGCTCGCCCGTCCGACGCTGCAGCACCGCCTGATCCTCAACTACCGCGCCGAGGCCGAAGGCATTCGCGCGGCTGACATTGTTGACCGGCTCCTCTCGGTCGTCACTCCGTAGCGACGCATGGCGACGCTGCCCGAGAAGGTCGATCCGATCCAGCTCGCACGCCTCGGCAGCTTGCCGATCAAGGCGCGGTTGATCGTCGAGGGCGCGCTCTCGGGCATGCACCGCGCGCGGCTTCATGGCTCGTCGGTGGAGTTTGCCGAGCACAAGGAGTACTCGCCCGGCGACGAGCTCCGGCACGTCGACTGGAAAGCGTACGCGAAGGTCGATCGTTACTACGTGAAGCAGTTCGAGCAGGAATCGCAGCTCACGATCTTCCTCGTGCTCGATGCGTCCGCATCGATGGCGTTCTCCGGCGGCGGGATGTCGAAGCTCGAGTACGCCGGCCTCTCGCTCGCCGCGCTCGCCTACCTCGCGATTCAACAACAGGACAAGGTCGGCCTCGTCGCGAGCGGTGACAGGGCGATCGAGACGATGGTGCCGCCGCGCGCACGCACCACCCACCTCCACGATCTGCTCGCCGTGCTCGACACCGTGATGACCCGCGGCGGAACCGGGGACGAGACCCCGGCCACTGCGCTCAAGCGAATCGCCGAGCTGTCGCGTCGCCGCCGCGCGCTGATCATCCTCGCCACTGATCTGTTCGACGCTGATGACGAGACGCTCAAGGTGCTCGCCGCGCTGCGCGCCCAGCGCCACGACGTCTCGGTGCTCCACGTCCTCGATCCGCACGA
>JAYUYE010001272.1:0-2351 GCA_043752985.1 Myxococcales bacterium | reverse complement strand
GAGACCGGCGCGTACTCGAAGATCGTCTTGCGATGGCTCGGTGCCTCCGCGAGACGCGTGTTGTGGCGGATCGGCTCGAGGCACTTGTGCTTGAAGTGCCCCTGCAGGGTCTCGAGCACCTCGCGCGCGAGACGGGTCCGGCCGTCGTAGAACGTTGGCAGCACGGCGCTGACGCGAACCGCATGACCGAGATGGCGCTCGACGTCCTTGATCGTCTTGAGCACCTGCTTGACGCCGACCAGGGCGAGGTAATCGCACGTGACAGGGATGATCACCTCGTCGACGTACGACAGCGCGTTCTGGTTCAAGAGGTTCAGCGACGGACCGCAGTCGATCATCACGTAGTCGTAGCGCCGCGAGATCTGCATCAGGTTCAGCCGCTTCGTCAGCATCTTGCTGCGGGCGTCGGTGTTCTGCCGCGCCAGCCAGATCTCCGCCGCCGCGAGCGTGGAGTCGGACGTGATCACGTTGAGATGCTGGCGGACCGGTACCGCGGCCTCGGTCGGGTCGGCACCGTCGACGAGCACGTGGTAGAGCGACTTCTCGCCAGAGACACCGAGCGAGACGCCGACATTGCCCTGGGCGTCGGTGTCGATCAGGAGGACTTCGTTCTCGCGCTCGGCGAGGCCAGCGGCGAGGTTGACGGCGGTCGTCGTTTTTCCCGTCCCGCCCTTCTGGTTGAGGATCGCGATGCGCCGCGCCCGCTTCGCGCGGAACGATTCAGCGCCGAGCGCTTCACGCCGGCACTCGAGGGAACAGAAGTGACTCTTCTGCCCGCTGGGGGTGACCGCGATCTGGAACACGAAGGCAGGTCGGAACACCTGCGAACACGCGCTGCACGTCTTCTCCATGTCCTTAACGAAGCGTCATCGTCGGAACCGGGGCAACTTTTCAGCGCTATAGTGCGAGCGTGAAGGATGGGATTTCGAGGCAGGTGGTGGCCACAGGGACCGACGCTGCGGTGGTCGGAGGTCAGATCGTGGAGGCGCTCGCACATCCGAGCTTGCGACTCGCGTTCGTATTCGCCGACTGGCGGCTCGATCCAGCCATCATCACCTCGACCGTGCACCACGGGCTGCGTGCGCCGGTGGTCGGCGGCACCACGGTCGGCGTCGTGGGACCTGGCGCTCCGCGCGACACGATTGCGGCGGTCGGCCTCGGACTGTACGGCGACTGGGTCCGCGTCGGCGTCGGCGTCGCGACCGAGCTGCCGAAATCTCCGCTGACGCGCAGCCGCGACGCCGTGCACCACGCGGCAGCCTCGCTCGGACGGACCGCGGATACCCTCGATCCGAGCCGCCATGTCGGGATCACGATCATCGACGGCACGGTGGGTCACGAAGAGGCGTTCTGCATCGGGTCCGCGGCCGCCGCGCCGAAGATCCGGTTCGTCGGTGGCTGCACCGCGTCGGAGGTCGCGACCTCGCGGCGCGCGATGATCTGGGCCAATGGCGAGCTGATGTCGGACGCCGGCGCGGTGATCTTGCTCGAGAGTGAGCTGCCGTTCCTCGTCGTGACCTCGGCGCACCTGCTCCCCACCGACGTCAAGACGGTGGTGACCGCGGCGTCCGGGCGGATCGTCGAAGAGCTCGACGGCAAGCCGGCCGTGTCGCGCCTGCGCGAGCTACTCGAGCGCGTCGGCGACACCCTCGACGAGCCGCGGCCGACGCACACGTTCGCTCGCTACGTCGACGGCCTGCCGTACGTTCGCTCGATGATTCTGATTGAAGGTGAGAGGATTCACCTCGCAACAGCGGTCGAGCCCGGCCACGTTCTGCGGATCATGCGGCCCGGTGATCTGATCGGAACAACGAAGCGCGACCTCGCCGCTGCGTGCGAGCGCGTCGGTGGACACTGCGCGGCGCTGCTCGCGTTCTCGTGCATGGGCCGCCACTGGGAAGCAAAGTCGCGCAACCTCGAGGACGAGCTCGCGGAGGCCTACTCCGCGTATCCGATGGTCGGGTTTCAGTCGCTGGGCGAGCAATCTGGAATGCTGCTCGTCAATCACACGCTGAC
The DNA here is from genome assembly GCA_043752985.1 of Myxococcales bacterium. Taxonomy (GTDB): domain Bacteria; phylum Myxococcota_A; class Polyangia; order Haliangiales; family Haliangiaceae; genus JABFXX01. The sequence goes on along the minus strand of JAYUYE010001272.1, from coordinate 335 downwards.
CGGGCTCGCGATCGGAGCACCGCGTTGACGACGACGCCACCCGATGACAATCGCATCAGTGAGCTCGAAGGCGAGCTCGCCGCCGCGCAGCGCACGATCGACGTCTTGATCGCGCGGCTCGAGCGCGCGGGCACGACCTCGCAGACGCGGGCCGAGCTGTTCGACGCGGCCGTTCGCCTCGGCAACGTCCTCGAGGAGCGCACCCGCGAGGTCGAGGATGCACGCGCCGAGTTCCGCGCCCTCCGCGCCAACCTCGACCAGATCGTTCGCCAGCGCACGCGCGCGCTCGCCGAGTCGGAGGCTCAGCTCCGGGCAACGAACGCCGCGCTCGTGCG
>JAYUYE010001271.1:0-2355 GCA_043752985.1 Myxococcales bacterium | reverse complement strand
GCGGGCACTTGTCACGCCGGCGCACAGACCGAGCGGCGCGACCGCGTAGGCGATGACGCCTGGCGCGACGACGGGGGAACCGATGATGTTGTTGTCTGCGTCGGGCGGCGCGATGTGCGTGACCCTGGCGACCGCGGTGATGATCGCGGTCTGGAATTCAGGCTGCAGATTCGCGCTGTCGCCCACGACGTAGAAGCCGTCCGGAATCTCGCCCGGTTCGGATGGCTTGCCGTCACGCGCGGCAAGTGCCGGGCGGAACTCGGTCTCGTCGCTGTCGGTGGTCTCGTGCAGATCGACGTGGACGAGAGCGCTGTCGCGCAGCGGCGCAACGAGACGAATGAGTGCAGCCGACTCCTCACACGCGCCCGCGTCGCGGAAGGAGCGATTCGGATCGATCGCAGATGGGTTCCAGCGATGGATGCGCTCGTAGCCCCACGGGCTGACGCACGGGATAACCAGAACATTGATGCGGCCGGCGTAGTCGGTGCCGTGCCGCTCGACGAGCTGCAACGCGCCGTGGACGCCGCTCGTCTCGTAGCCGTGGACGCCGCCGGTGATGAGCGCGACGGGGAGGCCTTCTCGCCAGTCGCGACTCCTGATCGCAAACAAGGGATAACGATCGGGGGCGTAGTCGAGCTCGCCGTACTGCACGACGTCGTATCGCGAGCGCAGGCGATCGATGACCGCGAGTACGTCGGAAGCATAGGAGCGCTTGATGCGCTGGCGCGACCGCCACTCCGCGCGCTCCGCGGCGCCCCATGGTTGTCCGGCTGTCCCGATCGGATGGGCGGTGGCGGCTGTGATCACGCCGCCAGTCTACCAACGACCAGCGTCTCCTGCTTCCGAGGGACCGCCGCCGCACGACGAAACGCTGCACGTCAGGAGCGCGGTCAGCTTGTGATCCGAGCCCCTTCGTAGCTGTCGTCGTGCATATCGACTGGTTACTATCCTCGCCGTGCCCATGACGCTCGAAGACGCAGCTGCGATCGCGAGCGGTCTTCCCGGCGTGGTGATCGGCGCGAAGTGGGGCAACCGGACGTGGATGGTCGGCGCTCGCGGGTTCGCGTGGCAGCGCCCGTTGAGCAAGGCCGACCTGAACCGGTTCGGCGACGAGAAGCCGCCGTCGGGCGACATCCTCGCCGTGAGGGTAGAGAACCTCGATGCGAAGGACGCGCTCCTCGAGATCGCGCTGCCGGGCTTCTTCACGATCGCGCACTTCAATGCGTACCCGGCGGTGTTGATCGAGCTGCGGCGGGCGCGCGTGCGCGACGTTCGTGCAGCCATCACGGACGCATGGCGTACCGTGTCTGCGTCTGCAATGGCGACGCCGCGTAAGCGAGCCACCTCTCGACGCGCTTCTAAGCGACGCTCGCCGTGACAACTCGATAGAGTCCCCAGTGGTGCTCTTGCCACCCCATGCATGCGCGAGCTCGGCGTGTTGGAACGACGGGAAGGTAGTGTCAGTCGCCGTCCTGATCGGGTGGTCCACGAGGGCGCCGAGACGTGGCGTTCGCGAGCGGATTCTCCGCAGAGCGTCCAGGTCTCGGCGTCGGGGGGCCGGCCGTTTCTCGTCGGCCCTAGGGTCGGTCATAGGTTTTTCCTACTCGCCTCGCAGGTTCGCGACTCTCGCGAGCAAAAAAAACCGCCGGCGCGAACGCCGACGGCCGACTCGTGGTTCTCGCGGCAAGCACCCACGAGCCCGAGCGCGCTGCATGTGCACGCGGGAAGCCACTGCAAAACAGGCCTCGGCGGCCTCTGTGCTCGTGGTGCGATCTAGTGTGACGTGGGCGCGCACAGTGGGAGTGCGCACCTGTCGCCCACCCGCTCAGCGATTTCCTGACGACAACTTCGATGCGCCGCGTGAATACCGCGAGTTGCAGAACTGGACTCAGCCTTGCTCTTAGGTTCCAGTGCGGCAAGCGGCTTCCGCTTCGCTCACTTCATCCCCGCTACACGCGGAGAGGGAACTTTCATATGCGTACGCTCAGCAAGACTATCTTCAGCACGGTCCTCGTCATGGCGACCACCACGGTCGCGTTCGCCCAAGAGCCCGTCGTCCGCGATGACGCTCCGGTGTCGGCCCCGGCCGGCACGGATGCAGGCACCGGCACCCCCGGCAAGGTCGCTCCGCCAACCCAGCCCGGCGAGGCTCTCCCGGAGTCGCAGTCGGATAACGACACGCAGCCGCCCGTTGCGTCGCCCGGTATGCCGAGCGGCGGTCTCGTCAGCCAGGCTGGCGTCGGTGGCGTGGTCGGCTACGGCCGCGCGGGCGTCCTCGAGCTCGGTGGCTCGGCGGGCTTCACGTTCGCGTCCGACTACCGCAACCTGAACATCGCCCCGTCGGTGGGCTGGTTC